>JBGSXT010000033.1:0-20189 GCA_041751295.1 Mariniblastus sp. | reverse complement strand
TTCTTCGCTTCCGCTCATGATTTTCATCCTTCCGATCAAGAGTTCTTTGCTCCGAGACATGAGTTCTTTGCTCCAAGACATGAGTTCTTTGCTTCAAGACATGAGTTCTTTGCTCAAAGACATGAGTTCTTTGCTCCAACTCTTAAGTTCCTTGCTCCAACTCTTACGTTCTTCCCTTCCGCTGGATTGTTGAAACGAAACGGGCCAATCCGCCGTGGTTTCGAATTCCTGCAAACATTGAAACAATCGATGTTAAACCTCTCCGAAGTTAACGGATTTGTCGTTGCGTCGACCCGCAAACTTAACGCACGAATCGGAATCGCGATAAACAGCTTGATCCTTCGGATCATACCCAACCTGGCATTCTGCGCATTTAGCCGCCGGCGATGAATCGGAAACGCACAAAAAAGAACGTGCATCGTAAAAGCTGCACGTTCGTTTCGCAGTGATCGCTATAGCGATTAAATCGACAAAATGTCAATACCGTTAACCTAACGCCGTCCGCCTGAAATGTAGAGCGTTTCACCGGTAACCCAGGCGGATTCATCCGACGCGAGGAAAACTGCGGCGGGTGCGATGTCCTGCGGCTGGCCGATACGGCCGAGTGGTGTCTGTGCTTCGGTTTCCCTGCGGAAATCGCTGTTGGTGAATCCAGCGGAGTGTGTCCCTTCCGATTCCACCAGACGGGGGTTGATCGCGTTGACGCGGATGTCGAGCTTGCCGAACGCTTTCTTCGTTTCAGCGAACAGACGCAGGATATCTTCCGGTTTCGAATCGTCAGCCTGCACCGCCACGGCCTTGCCCCCATTTTTGTTGATGCGTTCGACGCCTGTATCCGCGCCAGTCTTGCTGCTGGCGTAATTGACGACAACGGATGCTCCCTCCGCCGCCATGTGTTCGGTGATCGCGGTACCGATTCCCTTGGAAGCTCCGGTGACTACGGCGATTTTACCCTTCAAGCGGTTCAATTGATTCTCACTGATAAAAAATTGTCGCAACAAATTGATGTGCGTTTACGCGAAGATTCCTTTTTTACAGAAACTGGCGAATGACGGTAGCTGTTGATTCCGCCATTTTTTTAGCATTCCTATGATTGATGACATGGCTTCTGCCCTTTGCGCCCAGCACCGTGCGGAATTCTTCATCGGTGATCAGACGCATCAGTTGGTCGCAGTAGTCGTCGATGTTTCGTGGCTCGAACAGCAGGCCTCCACCAGAAGATTCGATCATTTCCGGGAAGCAGCCGTGGGCCGGTTGAACAACTGGAATTCCTGTCGCCATCGCTTCCAGCGCGTACAGACCCTTCGGCTCCAGAAATTCAGTCGGCACCGAAAAGACATCGATTGAATTCAGAAAATCCATTTTCTGTTGACGATCGATCGAGCCGACATATTCGAAGTCGTCTGCCAGCCCTGCCGCAGCGATTCGATCAAACAGGTCTTTGGCGTACGGCTCATGCTGTTTTCCCAGCCAACCGGCGACTCGTAATTTAAGATTCGGCATTGAATGGTCCTGCCGCAGTCGAATGAACGCATCGACCAAATGATGCAGCCCCTTGTCCGGTGACAGGCGAGCGAGATATCCGAGCGTTGAAGATTTGACGTCAGGCCGTTCGCGCTGGCGAGCGAATTCATTAACATCAATCCCCAGTGGAGTGACGCTGATTCGCTCCACCGGAATTCCGAAATATTGGCTCATATATTTCCGGAAGAATTGTGTATGGGTGATAAAGCCATCGACATGCGGGACCAGCTCCCTGATCGCCGTCACGCATTTTTCGCGCCACGGGTCGGGCAAGGTGTCCAAAAAGGCATCGTCTCCTTGAAGCGTGACAATGATTGGAACACCAATCGTCCGTTTGATTTCAGGAATGCAGCCGCCGATTAGAATATTCGTGAAAACGATCGCATCCGGGCGCGCGGAGGTCTGCAGCCAACGACAAAGTCGCTGCACCTCTTTACGCTGGTTGCCATGAGCGCCTTGCAGCATCGACAGCGCCAGTTTCCCGAGTTCAATCGTCGGTATGTCGATCGACCGCGATGTCACTCGCCGAATCAAGGCTGGATGATCAAGAAAGCGATCCAGAACGGCTGGTACCCAACGAAGCGGCCAAAATTTCTGTTGCAGATAAACGTTGATCCCGCCGAAGAAAACCTGATCGACGCTGATGTTCAGTTCATCCGTACGAATCGGAGTGTAGGTGGGGACAAGTTGAATATCAAATTCCTGAACGCTCAGTGCCCGGGCCAGTGCATTGTCGTGCATGCAGCTGCCACAAAACATCCCTCCAGCACCGGCCGTCAAATAAACGATTCTTGGTTTTGTGCTTCGCATCGTGTGTTGAATCAGCGATTCCAAATGGATACGACTGTTGTGTGACCGGCAGAAATCAGACGTTTAAGTAACAAGCTCTTAGCCCGCATTACTTTGTGGCTGATAGACTAACATACCCAAATGCTGATAGCCATTGCGGTGCAACGTCTCTTACGGCGCTGTACAATGGTCGATGGGCAGGGCGAAAATTGCCGCTGAATGCAGATGGCCTGATACCAGTAATACAGAATGAAGCCACAATAGTCGGATCAAAAATTGCAACAACGAGCATGAGAAATTTTGTCGTCCGGGCTTGGGCGTTTCCCAATACGCTGCTAGGACTTGTCGTCGGCTATGTTGGCGTTTTGTCGGGAGGTGATTGCCGCAGGGTCAATGGATGTTGGGAATTTCATGGTCGCCTGGTGAAATGGATTTTAGCGAGAATGCCGACCGGTTGCGGAGCGTCAGCAATGACACTCGGACATGCGATCTGGGGACAGTCAGAGGAGGCATTGGACATCTCGCGCGATCACGAACATGTTCACGTGCGGCAATACGAAAAGTGGGGTCCCGTATTCATTCCCGCTTATTTCATCGCTTCACTGGTTGCGTGGCTGCGCGGACTTGACCCCTATCGAGATAATGTTTTTGAAGTCGAAGCGTACAAAAAATCGCCTTGCCAATGGGACATCGAATAGCGATTCAATGCGACAAAGCAACCCAGCGGGAACAGCTCCGATGGCAGAAAGCCACAATCATTTTTCAGACGGCGAACCGGCCGGTTTGAAAACTACGTAAATCTTGGTTCCGACCGGCGGGATGTTGGGAGTGTTGGCTTCAAATAACAGACCGTCGTTTGCGTCGCTGCTTTTGACGGGTACATCCATCGTTGCCGTGGAGAAGTTGGAAAGGCAAACCAATTCGCCTGAATCCCCATAATAATAAGTTTCGCCCGTTTCCGGGTCCGTGTAGGTTTGACTGCCCCCAAACACCCAATCGTGCTGCATCACTTTGCCCGTGTCAATGTTCCTGACCAATTCCTGTCCACGTCGTTTGATGACTTGACCAGTCTCATCGTCGCGCCACATCACCGTAATCTGGATCACGGGCCCGCTGGCTGCTTCGTATTCGTCCTGCCACTTTACAGGCTGTCCCGGTTCGGCACCGACCGCGAGCAAGGCCGCATGAACCTGAGACGACAGAGCATTTACCGAAATAACGGACTCGTGCTCTTTGGTTTGGCGGGGACAGATGAAAACTTCCAGCATCCCGCCGTCGAGACAGATGTGACCGCCTGCGATGACTTCTTTACTCTTCAGATCGACCCAGATTTCCTGTTGTTCGCTCAGTCTTTTCCATTCTGCCGGAATTGGGATCGTATGCACTTCAGCGATCACCTCTGTCGCAGGGACTTTTGCATTTTCATCGTCGTCCGGCTCAGACCGTCTGGCTTGTACTTCGTCCAAGCTGGGAAGCTTCGGTGGCGCATCATGCTCGATTTCAGTACCCTGATCAGCGCCACTTATAGACGGATTGGTCAGCACCGCTGCTGCGGGTTTTGGTTCAGCGGCTGTATCGTTTGACATCTGGGCAGCTTGATCTTTATTGCCCGTACAGCCGGGAATTGAATACGCCGCGACGCTAGTCACTAACAAAATACAGGTTTGGAATTTGCTGCTCATGACAAAACACCCGACTCAATTTGAAACAACCTATTTCTTTATATTACAGTACTGTATCGACAAAAGGGAGAACGCAACGCCGGTGCTTGCTTCCTGTTGTCCCATTTATCGAAACTGTTATCCCGTTCATGGAATTTCTACGTTCATACGTTATGATACGCCAACAACGCCGACAAAGGCATTTGGTCAATTCGTGCTCGATCCTTGGCTTCCGTTTTTCGGTGGACGCGTCGATCCGCATTAATCAACTTTTTGACAGCGAAAACTGCAATCAATCCCAACGATCAGCCGCGAATCATGCCGACGACCAAAACCAGAGATAAAAAGCTCGTCTGCGACCCAACACTTTCAGATGCGCGGGCCTTGATCGCACCCGCTTCCCTGGATGCAGCCAATCAGTTGTCCACCAGTTCTGATCGAGACAGGAAACGAGAATTTCGGTTGCAAACCGGACTGTTTCGAGACATTTTTGGCCAATCGAAGAAATCACCCTTTCTGTGGTCAGTCTCTGCGTCACATCCGATTGCCTATCGAATACAGGACTCGCACACAGCTTTTTTTTCAAAGCGAACTAGACTCGAAGAACTTGCTGACCGACTTCAATTGATCCATTCGGCAACAGATGCAAATTCTTCATATGATGAGTTGCTGAACCAAATTGCAATTGCGGCCTATGGGCCGCGATTCGAATCTCAGTTTCCATCGGCGCGGAACAATCCGGCAGTTCCCGCTGATTCCTTGACCGATAAGGTTGATCTGCAATCAAATCTGATTTCTCAACTGCAGCAGGTCGAGTTGCCACTTTGGAAAATGATCGATGAGTTGTCGTTTGGCAGACCCAATGCGTTTGCGATCGTTCGCAAAATGGAAAAACTGATTGGCGATCTGTTGGATACAGATGGTTGGCTGCAAGCATCAGATTTTTCCGATTTCGGACTCTTGGCGGCCAGTTGGTGCCGTTGCAACCGGATTTTGATTTATCATGGATACGAGTGGCAAGCTGAAACCCAGGCCTATTTGGATTGGATGTGTCGGCAACTGATCCGCTGCTTACGACCCGACGGTTCAATTCTGTTTGGCGAACCAGGAGCGGGGCTGAATGCCAAGGCCTTCCGTACGGCGTTAATGGAATTGACCTCGGATCGTGGCGACCGCAGATTGTTGGCGTCCTGTCTTCAGAAATCAGTTCGATTGCCGAAATTGAAACGCAAAACTGCCAAGTTTCGCCTGCCTGCCGAAAGTTCGATTTCCGAATGGGCCGAGGTCGGTGTGCTGCAGAAGGGCTGGTGTCGCGGTAGCCCCAAAGTTGGCATGAACTTCGATGGCGGCAAATTCCAGCTCGAACTGTGTCAATGGCATACCTGGATCGGTGGAAATTGCACGCCAACTATTAGCATCGATGATCAGATTCAGGACTCAACATCGGAAGTTGACGTCAATTGCAATTTGCGCTTTGATCATGCCGACTTTGTCGAGTTGCAAGTCGCATTTGGCGAATGGAGGCTGCAGCGACAGGTATTGCTGCTGCGTGATGACGATTTGTTGTTGATCGGTGACAATCTTGTCGGTCCGCAATCGAAACGGATTGAATACAGCTGCAGCTATCCGCTCGGTCCCGGTGTCATCGGGGTAGCGGAAACTGAGAACACGGAAGTCTATTTGCACCGAAAGAAATCGCATTGTCTGGTCTTGCCTCTGGGTTTGCCGGAATGGAAATCAGCCCCATCGACGGGTCGATTGGCAATTCAGGATGGTTTGCTGACGTTGCGTCAGACTATCCATGGTCGCGGGTTGTCGGCTCCACTCATTTTCGATTTGAATCCGAAGCGAAGTTTAAAACCACGCACTTGGAGGGGGTTGAGCGTTGCCGAGAAAATGGAATTGGTCGGACCCGATATCGCGGCTGCCTACCGAGTTCAAATTGGCCGCCAGCAATGGCTGTTCTATCGTGCCATTGCTGAGATCGGAAACCGCACATTCATGGGTCAAAATTTCGCGGATGATTTTTTTGTTGGCAGAATCAGTCTGAATGGCGCTGTCGAGACTATTCTTGAAGTGGAATAATGGACGTCAGCTCGATTTCTCGAATGAAGGACAATCTCGCGCGCATTCGCGGGCGCATTGCCGAGGCGGCAATAAAATCCGGTCGTCAGCCGGACGCAGTGAAGCTGATTGCCGTGACCAAATACGTCGATGCCCCAACGGTGCAGAAATTGTTCGAATGCGGACATCATGTTTTCGGCGAGAGTCGTCCGCAAGTGCTGTGGGACAAAGGCAATCAGCTGAGGGACTTGCCAGCCGAATGGCATTTGATCGGCCATTTGCAGCGAAATAAAGTCAGCCGAACTTTGCCCGCTTGCCAGTGGATTCACTCGGTTGATTCATTGCGACTGTTAAAGGCAATCGGTACGGCTTCCAGCGATTTGAATCGAGTCACCCATTGTTTACTGGAGGTCAACATATCCGGGGAATCTGTAAAACTCGGCTTTCATCCGGACGAAATCGGCTCGGCCTTGCAATCCGCACAGGAGTTGCCTGCAGTGAGAATTCGAGGCCTGATGGGCATGGCCAGCCTGTCGAATGAACCCGGCATCAATCAGGCGCAGTTCGCTCGATTGCGCGCAATTCGCGATGAGCTGAGTGGTGACGCGTCTGGCAATATCACGCTGACTGAACTATCGATGGGCATGAGTGGCGATTTTGAAGCAGCAATCGCGGAAGGAGCAACGATGGTTCGAATCGGTTCGATCCTGTTCGATGGAATTCGAATTTGAACGTGGACAGTATTGATTTTGAGTTGTCGGCGAAAACGGTGCTACTGCGTTTGAAGGTTCTGCCCGGTGCGCCGAAAAACTCATTCCGCGGTATCCACGCTGGCCAGCTCAAGGTTGGTGTGACGGCAACTGCTCAACAGGGAAAAGCGAATCAGGCGATTATCGATTTTCTGGCCCGAAAATTAAAATTGCCCAAACAACAATTGACGATCGTCGCCGGACTGACCAGCACCAGGAAAAAGATCGCCATTGAGGGCATTACTTTGGATCAATTGAAAACTCGAATGCAAACACTGTTGGAGCAGGAATAAGGGCATTTCCACTGCATAACGTTTCCCTGTCAATTCCAGGATTGTTTGAATTGACTTGCCGGTGAAACCGGTTACATTATGCTGATGCTCGTGGCGGAATTGGCGGAATTGGCAGGTACATTTGACTTGCCTGGCACCGATTGATTTCAGGTTCAGTACCCGATTTTTGTCATCAGAAAAGGAATACCAATGGGTGTTGTCAAATCGATTATTGGAAGTTTGATCGGAGCCGCCGTAGGAGTCGGGATTTACTATGGAATCAAACAGACAACCGAACAGACTTATATCTGGTTTCCCTTGGTCATCGGTGTCTTGACCGGTATTGCAGCCCGAATGTTTGCCGGTTCGTCGCGTTGGAACAGTGGGCGGTTCATCGCGGGCGCGTTTGCCGGTTTGATTGCAGGTGCTGCGATCTTGGGAATTGAATTCGCGCCGTCCTTTTTGGCAAAGCAAAACGAATTTGGTCCGATCGAGTTGAACGAACGACTGAAGAGTGATGTACCCGCAAAACAGCCAGCTAAAGTTGAGCCAAAGGCTGATCCAGCTACTGCTGGTGATTCCGACCCCATGAAAATCGACGGGGAGCAGCGATCAGATGACGTTGGCGATGCTGTAGCCGATGACAGCAAAAACGACGCGTCAGATCGAGTCGACCCCAGCGAACCGACAGATGACCGGACAAGCCAGGAAAAAGTACAGAAGTCTGATGATCAAGTCGCTGTCGATTCCGGTGCAATAACATCTTCGACGCCTGGCGACAGTACGAATCCTGAATCGCGTGATCAATCCCGGACCCCGCAAAATGTTCCAATTAATTCAGATGCCAATACCAGGCGGTTTGAAGATTTAATCAGAAAGCAATCGCATCAATCGTGGTTCAATCTTGCGCTGCCATATGTCTTTACGGGACTCGGAATGCTCACTGCCTACCAAATTGTCCGAGGATTCGGTTCGGTAAAACCAAAATCGTGATAGGTTGAGCGGTTTCAACGTTCGTTGAAAGAAATCAAACCGACTGTTTCCAACCCGACTTTTGCTTTGAGTTGCATACACGATGCAAGACTTCACGGCGATCACGTTGACCCGCCACAGGGCGATCCGGAGGTTCGACCGCCGTTGAGTGCGCAGCCTGAGAACATGAAGACTGCCGCAATAAACAACAATACAAGGATCGGCTTAATCGCAGGAATTTTCATTGCCTTATCTTCCGTGGATTCGTGTCATTGGCGCGCTGGAATACGTCGCCTTTCTCTGAATGTTCATCGTCGATTTCTCTTCGCCGAAATGTATGCTAATTCGCTCTCAAATTTTTTTTATTGGCTAGCTGAAATCCAGCCAGATTTCGTAAACTCGGCAGTTTGCCGCCGCCGGGTCGCGAGTTATATTTCTTACGGTCGATCTGCAATCTCCCAGCATTATGCCAGCTCTCCTGAATCGTATTCGACTGCTCACCGGAGTGATCATCTGGATCGCCATTCTGGCCTTGTTATGGCATTACGGTCGCATCTATTTGGCAGCGTCGTCGCAAGCAATTGATCCATTGACGACCTTTCTGGCGACTGCACGGCAACAGATCGAAATTGAATTCGAAGACATTTCGTTTGTGCAAATCGGTGATCCGATCGTCGTCTTCGAAGGCGAAACCGCAGAAATTGTTGGTAGCGTCGTACAGATATCCCGCGAAATTTCTGTCACTACGACCGCAAATTGGACAACTTGGGCGAGGATCGAGTTATTTGCGGCCATGCCTCCAATTCGCGATGGCGACTATCTCAGTTACCATTGTACGCCGGATTCAATGGATTGGGTCGTGCAAATGATGTTGCCTCCGACGACCCGTTCAGAGATCGGCGGACTGATTCTGCAGGCCTACCGCGAGCACCATGCCAAAATCGCGGAAATGCTGCAACCAATCATTGTCAAATCCATTCGGGAAGCGGCTGATGTTGTCCGGGAGGAATTCAACAACTCAATATCCAGACGGGACATTCAAATTCAAAAACTAGCCGATCGGTACCAGATCGAACTGGTGGAGCAGGAACTGATCCCCCTGATCCAGGACGAAATCTGGCCAATCATTCAGGAAGAAATTACACCGCTGGCGATGGAAATTGGCGAGGACATCTGGCAACACGCTTCCATTTGGCGCTTCGGTTGGAGGGCCGTTTACGACAGTTTACCTTTAACGGACCAAAAGTTGGTGCAACGAGAATTTCAGCGATTCCTTGAAACGCATGCGGTTCCGGTTATCGAGTCACGTCTGCCCGATATTCTTGCACTCCAAACAGATATACTACAGAACGTCTCCGCCAATGCGAAAGTGCGGGAAGTGGTTTCAAACGTTTCGCGCAAAGTTCTTCGGGATCCGGAATTCCAACAACTGACCGCCGACATGCTTCGCGACGTGTTCATTGGCAACGAACGATTGACGGAGGTCTTCGAAAGGAACTGGAACAGCGAGCAAGCCCGCGATGCACTTAAGCTCACTAATGATCGGCTCGATCCGACAATTACCGATATTGGAATTGCCTTGTTTGGTTCTCCCGAAACAAGGATCACGCCCGAATTTTCGCGGGTTCTGCGATACAAAATCCTGAACAAAGACGACCGCTGGCTGGTCCTGCATTTGCAACAGCCCCGAAGCCCGGCAGGTACAAATCCGGACCGTATTCCGGTCATTCAGGGTTCAACCGGGACTGAGAATCCTTTCTATGTGCCGAGGACGGAGCATTGAACAAGGAAGTAGTCAACCTCCAGTCGCCGTCGGGCTGCGATCAGCATCGCGGCATACAGATTCGCCAATTGAACATCGTCGCCGGCGGTCGAAAGCTGTTGAGTCGGGCCGACGCCGATTTTCCGGCCAACGCTATCACGCTGATTGTTGGTCCCAGTGGCATCGGCAAAACGCTGTTGCTGAAATTGATCGCCGGAATCGTCGAAACATCGGAAACGGCGATTCAACATTCCGGTCAAATACTGGTCAACGGCATGCCGACACACGCGGGTCGTGTGGGAGTCGTCTTTCAATCATTCGCCCTGTTTGATGAACTCTCGCCAGCCGGCAATATTGAATTTGCCCGGTCCAGCGGCGGGAAACATGCCAGTGTCCAAACCCCGAAAGAACTGTTGGACAAGCTTCGCGTACCGGCATCCGTTCCCACGTCACGACTGAGCGGTGGTCAACAACAGCGACTGGCAATTGCTCGGACGATCGCCTTCAACCCGCCGATTATCGTTTACGACGAACCGACATCCGGTCTCGATCCGTCTACCGGCAAACAAGTGGCCAATCTGATTCGTGAAACGCATGAAAAATTCGGGGAAACGACACTGATTGTCACGCACGATTATCCCTCGCTAACGCCGATCGCCGACAATATTTACCTACTCGACCCCTACGACAGGAAATTGAAACAGATAGCGATTCAGGACTGGGAAAAAATTCCGGAAATGCTGGATTCGATGTTGACCGGGCTGGCGGGAATCACGGAGGTCATCGCCACCGAATCGCTGGTCGACAAGATCAAACGCCGGGCTGCGGAGTTCTTTGTCGGCACGACAAATACGTTTTGGGCGTTATGCGTCGGCATCCTGAGCCTGATCCCATTCTGGAAGAATTCATGGTGGGGACTCCGGTTCGTGGGGCACTACAGCCGATTGGTTTTTGGCCCGACGGCGATGATTTACCTGATTCTGGCCGGAGTCATTTCAGGATTTGTGAACACTTACTTTACTTTCAAGTTTCTACCTTTCGCATCGTACACGGAACCATTGTTGATCGAAGATCTGTTGACAGGCTTGGGGTTTGCGATCTACCGCATCTTTGTCCCGGTTCTGGGCTGCGTGCTGATCGCGGCCCGCTGCGGAGCCGCAGTTACTTCCGACGTTGGCGGCCGACAATTCGGCAATCAAATCGATGCCATGCAGACCTTCGGCTGCAGTCCCCGTTCCTATTTGCTGACACCGATCATCTGGTCGTTCCTGATTGGTACGCCGATTTTGTGTTTCCTGTCCTACGTCGCCGCCCGGACGACGAGTCTGATCACTTTCGTCAACTCCTACCCCGAACGCGGGCCCGATTTTTGGTACCAGAACTTTCATCGCGGACTGTTGGTGGTCGGACAGGATTGGTATCGGGGGACGGCATGGCTATTGGCGAAATTGCTGGTCAGCGGATTCGGAGTCGCGTTGATCTCCTATTTCATTGGTCGTCGCCCAAAATATTCTTCCAGCGATGTCAGTCGTGCCATCACGACCACCATTCTTTACGCAACGCTGTTCGTGCTGATCATCCATTTCATTTTCTCGCTGTTTGAATTCGAAGGCGTCGTTCCCGGTACGAAAATAGACAGTGATGGGAGTCAGTCATAACGATCAGAATTGGAATCCTGTGTCCGTTCTAAAACTAGATATGACAATTCAACTTCAGACAAACAAACGATCAGCGATGCAGCAACGATGGAATAGTCCGCGAAGAGATTGCGGGTGTTTGGCCATCGAATGCAATTTTCGTCTGGTGAGGTCCTTCCGGTCGACTTATGTCTTGGCTTGATGGCTGGCCAATTCTTGGTGCTTCAGGTGAAACCATGTCTATTCATCGGGATTCTGGGTCGTTAGCCGCAATTTTTTCAAACGAATTCAGGATTTCTGAAAATCCGCTGTAGGTTTCCGGAATTCTCTGGAGCATTTGCGGGCTGTTTGGCGCGATAGATATCAGACTAACATCCTTTCAAAATCAGGAGTTTTCAATGAGTACCCCCGTTCGATTGATTTGCAAAATATCGCTATGTCTCATGGCCTTGATTCATTGTCCGGAGCGCTACGGTTACTGTGACACTTTCACCTGGACTGGCGGTTCGCCGATTCTGCCCTTCATCGCCAACAACTGGAGTAATCCGTCGAATTGGCAAGGGGGTCTTATTCCCTCGGACGACGGTACGGCGGACGTGATCATGCCGAATACGCCCCGCGACAATCCCGTCGTTGACATGCCCTGGAGCATTAATTCCATCACGTTCACGGGGTCAGGCAATTATTCGCTGAACGGCGATCCGCTCACGCTTAATGCCATCACACACAACGGCACTGGGACCGCAACGTTTAACAACTCGGTCGGTGTCTCGCTCGGCTTCGCAGGGGCAGAGCCGGTGTGGAACGCGGCCAACGGGCCGATTGTTGTCAATGGCTCGATCTTCGGCTCGTCCAACCCGTTGACCATCGTGGCCACTGAGGGAGTCAGGTTTGACGGCGTGGTGGCCAACACACTGGATGCGGCCGTCATTGTAATTGACGGTACCCTGCTCCTTTCGAAATCATCGGCGGGCGGTGCAATCCGCAGAGACCTGATCGTTGACGCCGCAATCGTCAGCTGGGACGCACCCGACCAGATCGACGACGTTTGCACACTCAACCTCTTTAACGGCGCCCTCGCCTCCCTCGGTGGGAACGACGAAGGCTTTGCAGAACTCACGCTGATTGGGAACAGTCTGCTGACGAGCACGGGCGGGGACTTGTTCGTCGTCAATCAGACCAGCTTGCAGGACAGTTCAGCGATCGACATGGGCAGCGGCGAGTTGACTTTGGATACGGTCTCTCGCAGCGGCAACTCCGCGTCGACCTCGCGGATCAATGCGGGCCTCGTCAAACTAACCACGGCGAGTTCCACTTTTGGCGTCGAGAACTCGACGGCCGCGGTCGAGCTGGAAGTCAATGCACCGATCTCCGGGTCCGTGGGCACCATTCTGTCGAAAAGCGGCACAGGTGCCTTGCGGCTCACCGGCGCCAGCACATACCAGGGTGGGACCAGTGTTACCACGGGTACGCTGATCGTCGACAACAGCACGGGCTCCGGAACCGGCACTGGATCGGTCACCTTGCAACCCGGTACACGGCTAACAGGAGACGGGGCGGTTGGTGGCGCGGTGACCATGGGAATCGGCTCCAGCATCTCTCCGGCCAACTTCACGGGCTTCTCAATCGGCAACCTTGGCGTCGGCAGCCTTGCCATGAACAACACCTCGGTGTTCGAGGTGCAATTCAGCCCCGCGTTGCCGCCAGCAATACAGCGTGATGTGCTTACGGTCGCCGGCAACGCGTCGATCAACGGAAATCTGGTCCTGCAAAATTTGAGTACATCCGAGGTGCCAGATGAGCAGACGACGTACACGATTCTGTTTTCGGCGGCTCTCTCCGGTTCGTTCGACAACGTTGCCAACGGCCAGCGGCTCAACACGAGTGACGGTTCCGGGTCGTTCGTTGTCAATTATGGCCCCGGCAACCAGTTTCCAAGTCGGGTCATACTCAGCGATTTCCAACCGAGCGTCCTGCTTGGTGATTGCAATGGAGACGGCGCTGTCAACCTGCTGGATGTCGAAGCGTTTCTCAATACTTTGATTGAGGGACAGTTTCTCCCGGAAGCTGATATTAACCAGGACGGAGTCGTTAACCTGTTGGATGTCGAACCGTTTGTCGAACTTCTGTCGGGCGGATAGGCATCAAGCGGATGGTTGTATTTCCGGTGATTCAGAAGGGCTGGCTTGTGCCAAAGCGGAACAAACCGCAGGGTAAAACCTGCGGCATCGTTCTGTCTCGCCTCTTGCCCTAACTTAACATCTGCTGAACATTTTCGACATCACAGCATTTTCAGATAACCCGACGATCAGCCGTTCAGTTGGTAGCGACCTTCGATCAGCCGCTGGGCACCAAATATTGGGCATAGTTTTTCCACCCAATCAGCGACAAGATCGGCATGGGAATCGCCGGAATTGTCGTTTCCCATCCCATCGGGGCCGATTTTCAGCACGAGATTTTCGGAACTGGGCAGGCCTGAGCAGAAGACGACTTCTGAATCTCTTCCGATCGAAAACAGCCATTGTCCTCCGCCTGGACCGACAACATCGATACCGAATCGGATCCCATCCGGCCGCGAAATCGCCAGGCATATTTCCCCTGCCGCTTTCCTGATATTCGTCAAGTGTCGGTCGATCCATGGCGAATGATCTGGCCGCTCCGGTCTTCGTTTGCCCCATTTGTCTCGAATGCCAAAATCAAGAAACCGGTAAATCATCTGTTGATTTACTTCGGGGCAAATCAGATCGCCGCAAACCGATTTGACGTTCGAGTTGTCAAACAGGGGATCGCTAGTTTCGTAGGCCTGATAAATCCGTACGTTCTCCAGGAATCGGCCGGCAAACGCGCTATCTGAATCCCGTTTCGGTTCACATCGCGAAGCGTCAAATTCCACGCCCGTCGAATTGAAATATTTACAGCAGTAGTCGATTACTTGCCTAAAAGTAGCAAAAGTGTCGGGCACCAGGTGATATGTCCGATCATGAGCTTCTGGATTACACAGGATCCGGCAGATTACTTTGGAAACCCAATCCACGGGCACCAGATTGCGAGGTTCGTCGCCGCTGATGGGCAATTTCAACGGCGTGTGTCGCACGCCACGGCTGTCGGCCAGCTGTTCCGGCACGAGGGTCGCGACCGCGCGCAAGTACAGGAACAGTCCGTGATAGCTGGAAGTGAAGCCAGTTTCCGAATCACCAATGATCACTGCCGGGCGATAGATCGTTTTTGAGCTGAAGCACGTCGATTCGCGAACCAACTTTTCCGCTTCAAACTTGCTGCGTTCGTAATCGTTCCTAAAATCCTGACCACGATCGAAGTCCGTTTCATAAACCGGCCCGTCACTGAGACCACAGACGTAAGCCGTCGAAATATAATGGAACTGGCGAATACCCGAATGTGTCGCCAATTCGATGACATTGCGAGTCCCCTGCAAATTGGTCGTCCACGGTTCGCCGTCCCTTGACGCACCATGAAATTGAAGCACCGCTG
The DNA here is from genome assembly GCA_041751295.1 of Mariniblastus sp. Classification (GTDB taxonomy): domain Bacteria; phylum Planctomycetota; class Planctomycetia; order Pirellulales; family Pirellulaceae; genus Mariniblastus. The sequence goes on along the minus strand of JBGSXT010000033.1, from coordinate 5,270 downwards.
CACTGTGAATGACTCGATCGCAGTGGTTTCGAATCCATGACTGATCTGCGGTTGACAGGCCTAAGCCGTCGACAGATACGTCCCCTTGCAACACAGCGGGTCGAGGCAGACACTGATCCAGTTCCTGCTCCCACCGCAACATGATCGACTCAAGCCGTTCGTTGGCAGTTGAACGTCGATCAGGCCGGACAACCACCGCCAGCCGCTGACCCTGCAACATCAAATCCTTGATCAAATATTGACCCAACAGGCCGGTCACGCCGGTAATCAAAGTGTATGGGGCAAAGAGCGGTCTGGTATCCAAGTCTGAACGATCGATGAGTGTCTGTTTTTTCACGTCGATGGCGTTGTCAAATGCAGAAAATAGTTTGCCCCAGTCTTTGTCATTTCCGGATGGCTTTAATGCATTTTCACAGCTTTAAGTTGGGATGTTGGATCTGACTTGAAATCAAGGTGTTGGAAGTGATTTGATCGTTTAACGATCAACCACACTCTCAGGGGGGAGCGGAAAGTGTCTGTTTCCGGAAGGACGAATTGCTAAAACGTCCCATTGTTACAGAGAACGAATTGCCAATACGCTCTACACGTATATTTTCTACCGCTCGCCTCAGTTGTAATAAAGCACTACACGCTTTCGAAATAAGGCCTCGCTACGTCCAATCCTGCATTGTAAATAATTCATGCTAATTGCGTAATGGGTACGCGTTGATTCGATGTAAATGAACAAAATTTGCCAATGCTTCGGCTTAAACTGCATCCCGAAGTGTGCTGGCATCTGCAATTGAAAAAGAATTTGCTGCCTGTGATATGAAATCTGATGGAAACTTCAGTTCAGTTCTTTGATGGCAATCCGACGGAATCGAACGGGTTCGTTGTGGCCCGCGAATCCAAAGTGTCCTGCCGATCGATCTTTGCCGGGATGGGACTGGTCCGCCAGAAATTCAGTGACTTCAGCAAGATCGGTCTCGAGAATGACTGTACCGTTGAGTTCAACTTTGATCTTTGATCCCTTGATCGTAACTTCCTGAAAATTCCATTCGCCATTTTTCCGCAGGTAACCTGGCACCGCAGCGACCATGCCGTAAGCGGACCCATGTAATTGGCGATCATCGAGGTCACCCGGATAGTCTTCGCTCAGAATTTGCAGTTCGCACATGCCGACGTATGCAGTATCTCCCTGCCCCGGATAACGAATCGCCAGCCCGTTGTTCCCTCGCGATGGCAGGTTGAACTCAAATCGAACAGCAAAATCTGAATACTCCGCAGTCGTAAAGATCGTCCCCCCCTGTCCTGGCCGACACATCAAGGTTCCATCAACGATCTGATAATTGTCCGTCGGCCCGCGCCAACCATCAAAATCTGTTCCGTTGAAGATGGGTTTAAAGCCATCGGCCTGTTTCGAAACCAACAGTTCATTGGCTTCGTCAGAACCGATTTCTCGGACCATCAAGTCACGCCAACGTATTTCTCCGCCATGCGTCTGCAATTGGATCGGTCCCCGCTTGGCCAATGGAAGTTTGGCGTCCCAGTAGTTTTGCAAGATCGCATGGTCAACCACCAGTTTGTCGTTGAGCCACACGGACGTCCTTGCACCAATTTGCAAGATCCGGATCTGATTCCATTGACCGAACGGCTTGTCGGCCAGTACCAGCGGGTTCCTGCCTGGCGAAAGTGGATCGTTATTCCATAGTCCTCCCGATCCAAACTTGGCCCCCAGCTCCCACTTTCCACCGGCTTCGGTAAAGTCCCAGATTTGGACCTGAGGTGTGGCTTTCAAATAGATGCCGCTGTCGGCATTGGCGACCGTTTTGTATTCCAGCTTCAATTCAAAATCGCTGAACTCCCGCTCCGTTGTCAGAAACGGACCACCCCCGTCATTGACCAATTCACCATTTTCAATCGTCCAATGGGATTCTGTCTCCGCACGGAATCGCAATTTTTCTGATTGCATTTCCGCAGCAGACATCGCCTGCATTTTTCGTGGATTTAGTGATTCAATCCCGTACCAGCAGTCGAGATTGTTGCCATTGAAAAGAGGCCGGAAATTGTCTGTCTGCGACCAGCCTGCCGCAGTTATTACGCAGACAGAAGTAAAAGCCAGCGTGCTGAATAATTTGTCGTTCACGAACCGCTCCAGAACTGATTTGCCCGAATCAAACGAGACTGTTTTACACCGCCAACTGTGTTCGTTCGAGTCCCATTGCGATGCCGCAGCCTTAAAGTGGCACCGACAGCTTGTTTGCCAACCAAAAGCAGTCGAATATTGATACGCAAACGTATGGGCGTGAACCATGAATGAACATTTGCTCTACCAATTCGTACTGTCATGACGATCCTGGATCGGAGGATAAGCCCATCGAGTGATGGCGACAGTTGAATAATTTGCCCCGGCTGCCTTAACCGATGGCGTCGCGGTTGAGCGCGGCGTTGACAAACGGAACGCACTTTTGGCAAACTTCAAGATGCTGGTCAAAATACACCAGCAGACCTGACTGTTTCTCTGATCGCTGGTCCGCTGGCAAGCGGAATGCGACCAGAAATTCGTCGAGATTCAACTTGATATCGTTACAGGTAAATTTTTTCGGTTCAATCGTTTGGGCGACCAAGGGGTTTTCATCGGCAGGTTTCCCAGACATCGCCAGATCGAAACGATCTTCATTTTCAAGACTCGCGAAACGCCGCCGGCTGCTGTTGGTCGAAATGAAAATAGCGGAAAAAATTCCCGCGCCGCCGACAACCACACCCATCGCCGAACGGATCAGAAATCTGCGCCGTTCACGTTGAAGCTTCGAATCAACTGCTTTCAGGATCGTGCCCGGGCGACACGGCCTCCAGTAGTCTTTCTGTTGATCAAATTTACTCATTAGTTATGGTCAACCGCAAACAACCACCCGATCGAACACCGGAACTCTTCCGACAATTTGATCCGGCTCTAAATTCCGCCTGAGAATATATCAGATGAACAGATTTCCCTGAAACGAAAAATGCTAAGGAAATCGCCATGCAATTAAACCTCCCGAAATATTTTTGGCGATGGAACGTATTTCGAGCAATAGACAGGGCTAGGGTGTAACGAGTCGTGGAAAATGACCGTTTGCAACCGTTTCCGGTACCGCCACCCTTGAAATCCGCTCGTTAACGCGCGATGACGGTTCGCTGACCTCCGAAATCAATTTATCCAGATCAGTAATCGTGATTCGCCGCCGGGCAATTTTGATCACTCCCTCGGTTTGCAATTGTCCCAGCATGACGGTCACGGTTTCACGTGTGCTTCCAATCGTGCTGGCCATCTCCTGATGCGAGAGCTTGATCCCTAATTCCAAACCATCAACACTGTGAGTACCGTACTTTTCGGCCATTTCGATCAACAAATGAATCACCCGTTCGCGATTGGATCGAAACAGCAGATTCCTAAGTCGTCGTTCGATCCGTTGCCGCCGAACTCCGATCAGCTTCGTGATTCCAACACACAAATGCGAATGGCTGGACATCAACGACAACATGGCTGTTTTGGGGATCAAAACGACTGTGGTATTTTCAATCGCTTCAGCAAATTCCTGGCGGTCTTCAGAGCCGAACAGGGAAAGCTCGCCAAATAATTCACCGGCGTCAATAAAATTAAGAATCGACTGCTTGCCGTCCGGCGTCACATGGTAAATCTTTACTCGGCCTTTCACGACCAACAACACAGCGTCTGCCAAATCATCAGGCAGGTAAATACGTTCATTACGTTTAAACGATCGCGTTCTTGACAGCGACTCGAGTCGCCTGACCTCGACGTCGTTCACAAACGTGAATAAGTCGCAATCTTTAAGATACCAATACGAATTTGACATTCATTTGCCTTTCTTTATCCGTTGTTCACGTCACAGACGCGAATTAAAATATCGAATTCACGAGTCAACCAATAATTGCCATCCAAGGCGACTGCGCGTGCTAAAAGTCGCGGCCTCTGTTGGCCCCATTATAGTTGCGATGCGATTTTGAACGATCCCTTACTTAACAATCGCGAAATTTGCAACTTTTAGGATGAATTGCAGTATGCGGAATTTCCGCGAACATCTGAATCGCTTCAAAAATCCACATTGAAGGCAAATTCGGCGACTCTTTTAGCGGCCACCACCTGGAAAGCCTTGTCCGCCGAATTGACCACCTTGTCCGCCGCCTTGACCACCGAATCCACCACCTTGGCCACCAAATCCAGCACCTTGGCCACCAAATCGGCCTTGTCCTCCCTGTCCTTGTCCGCCTCGCCCACCTTGGAACTGGAAGTTGCCGCCGCCACCGCCGCGCCCCCTTTGGGCCGCATTCATGATCGCTTCCTGTATGCTTTGAGCGTTATTCGATGCTGGACTTGATGGCCTATTACCAGGCTGCCGCACCGGCAAAGTTCCGCGATTGTTGTTGCCATTTTCAGGTTGCGTGCTCTCTTCGTCTTCTGAAATAATCACTTTGTTGCCAAGGGCATTCTTAAGCATGTCCTTCATCGCCGCCGTAGAAAACGGGCCTGTATCAAACTGGTACGGCCTGGCATTCGACTCCACGTCAAGAATTTCTACCAATTGATAAACTGCTTCATAGATGAACTGTGGGCCGGTTATCAACAATTTCCGGTTTACTTCGTCAACTCCAAGGGTTGCTTTAGGCTGTTCCGCTTCGGAATTCGACGATCCTCCGCGTTGGCCGCGACCACCCCCCTGTAAACTTTCCCGAATCTGGTTGGCTACTTGCGCCTGTAGTTGTTGCTGGGCATCCTGAGGGTTTGCGGTGGCATTTCCCTGTTTCTTGAAATAGTCCGGCAATTGATTCATGATCAATTCTTTTAACTCGTTCGGGTCACGATAAAAGACCCTTATCTCGTAGGTAAGTCCCTGCAACTTGGGATTCTGAGGTGGGCCTGGTTGGTCGACATAGTCAATTAACTCGGCAATGACATCGATGTCGGTGTCAGTGGCGCCAGTAACAATCAGTGTGTTGAACCGGACATCCGTCCCAAGGCGCACGTTTTCCCCTTCCAACTCAATCGCCCCTGCCGAATCGTCGCCTAGTCCGCTGTCCCCGCCTCCACCAAAGAGTCCGCCCAGTGCGTCACCAGCGGCTCCGCCAACGGCATTTTGAACCGCTCCACCCAACAAACCACCGATGCCTCCGCCGCCGCCACCATCGGACGACGACTTCAATCCGAGGACATGTTCCAATATCGATTTAGCTTCCTCCACCTTTCGAAATTGCAAATAGAAAAACGACGGCAATTGGTCCTCCGAATCGGT
>JBGSXT010000032.1:0-8815 GCA_041751295.1 Mariniblastus sp. | reverse complement strand
TACCCGAAAAATATCGGAAAGAGGCTGGTGGCAAAATGTTGGAAGGTTCGCGCGAAGCACTTCGGTCGAAATGCCAGGTGGAAATCGACCCCAAACCGGTCCCAGCTTCAGGCCTTTCGCTGGGCGGCAATGTCGAGTCGTTGACGTTTACTCCGGAAGGCTCGCAGACAAAGGTCAAAGCCGTTGTCAAATTGGAATTGTCGCAATGGCCTGCACCATCCAATAAAACGAAGACTGCTGTTGAAATGTTTGGGTTGCTTACTGGAAACGCCATTGCCATCGACGGTTCTTCGGACAAACAGGTCCGCGAGAGTGCGCTGGATGCCATTCGAGGTGCAACGTACGCAGTCATCAGAAATCGAATCGACGCCGGAATTACGGCATGGCAGCAAAAGTCCAACGTGAAACTCGACGTCTGCAAAGAGGACGACAAGAAGGACAAGGCCACTGCCACCCCGTAGCCAACTTTCCAAATCGCCGAAACGCCGAAGTGCGATGGCAAAGTACTGGTGGACCACGTGTCTTTGCGGCTGTGTGAGAACAGGACCCCGACCGATCTTCTGTTTAGCCCGCGTCGTCACACCATTGTCACCGTGAGACTGACCCATTTCCTACGAACTCGTAACCTGCCTTTCCTTTTTCGGTGCCATTCTCCCAGCACACTGCAAGCGGCTTAACTGCAAGCGGCAAATTTGTATGTTCATTCGCCTAACTTTCAAAGGGCTGGGCTTTAGATCCATCGAGCGACAGTCAAATTACGAGCCTATCCCAAATGGGGCAGTTGTTTTGAAAAGCAGAGGAGGTCCGAGTTCCTGGGGATCGTGTCCTCCCAAAGGTCTGTATAATGGGATATCACCGAATTCCGTTTCGGTGTTTGCCAGTTTCACCGTTACCCGGTTCCATTTGTTGCTGCACTTTGAGCGAGCATTAGCATGAACTGCATTATTACAGGAAGATTGACCACAAGTATTACGGTACTGGCCGCTGTCACGCTGTTGGCTTCCACGGCAATGGCGCAAGTTTTTTTTACTGAAGAGTTTGAATACGCTGACGGTGACTTGGACGTGGTATCGAAAGGCCTGTGGCCAACACATGCGGGCATCTCAGGTCCAATCCAGGTAAACGGCGGCCAGGCGATCGTTACCAGTCCGTCCAGCTTTGATCACAATCGTCAGACGGGCCGAGTCGCCGGTGCAAATGACATTTGGTACTACGCTTTGAATTTTTCCGTCGAATTGGGTGACGGCACCGCAATCAACAAGGATTTTTTCATACACTTCAAGGATGAAACATTGGCTGGATTCAATGCGAGATTGGCTTTGGATGATCCATTCGATCCAATTGACGATTACAGTCTTTCGATTTTGGCCTCATCGGAATTGGATGGCCAGGCTTGTTGGGAATGTGATTTCCGGTTCGGCGAGCAATTGATTTGTGTCGTTCGCTGGAACAACGGAACCGGCGAAGCGACGTTGTGGGTCAACCCGTTCGATGAAAACAGTACAAGTATCACTGACGACGAACCTCGCGATTCCATGCGGGCTGTCGAATCGGTAGCTTTGCGACAGGACTCCGGCAGCAGCAGCGTGGTCACAATCGATACGCTTTCCGTCGGTACGGATTTCAATTCCGTATTGGCGGCTGTCTCTGGCGATTTGGGCTTGCCCGGCGACGTCAATGAAGACGGAACGACTGATCTTCAGGATGTCGTACATTTTGTCGAAGCCATCTCGAATAGCTGCTATGACCGAAACGCAGATGTCAACGCCGACGGCGAAGATGACCTTCTGGACGTCGCCCCATTTGTTGCTCTGCTCTCTGGCGGCTGAACAACAGTTTTTAAGGAGAAACTGCAGCTCATTGTTGCTTTTATCGACCGCGAAAGCCAAAGGAATGTCGAAGTGCAATTAAACGGCGGACTGGGAAACGAAGTGATCTCTTCCTTCGGGTTGCCATTTCTTCAATCTCCTCGATTGCAGGTGAAGTTCGCCCCAAAAATCTGATCTAGATGCAATGAGAATCTCAACCGCCCGCATTGGTCAAGCAGACTTGAATGACGAAGAAGAGACTAAGGCGACGTGGTCCTGATGAGATTGTGGAGACGCTTCGCGGTCAAGGTTCAAAGTCGGTGTTTAAGCAGCCCAGACGACTGAAATCAGGGCTACCTACCAAGGGCTTGGCTCGAAAGGTTGGTTTCGGAATGCGCAAAAAAAAGTGCCCGGATCAGGCACTTTTGACTGCTTGAACTCAATATCCGGCGAATCACTCGCGAGGTCGAACGGCTCCGGTTAATCCGGAATAATCTTCGCGATCAAGATCGTGCCACAGCGGCTGGCCCAATTCGACCCGCAATCGCAACGCTTCGATTTTTTCATCCGATCCGGCCGGAGCATCGGTTGCCATAAACGAATCCGATTCGTGAGGAACGAAATCTTCATCATGGCCATACTCCAGAATGGCCTCGAACACATTGGTTATTTTCTTATTCAATGACATGATTTATGTACCCCCGAATGTTAATGCAAAAATGCAGTCCAGCCGCGCAACAAACTGTCGTAATCCTTTTGACGCTCGCGATATCCATTACGATTCCATTGGGCGAATCGCGGCTGGGAAAGAATGTAAATGCGTTGTACAGCCGAACCGATCCTAAACACCGATCGCAACAGATTTGGCTGCGTTACGAACTCATTATTGACTTGTAAAAACCCAAGTCAAGAAAAATTTCGATTTTTTGATTAAAATTATAAGTAGACCAGCATTTTGGAGTTGACGTTTGGGAAAGCTATGCTGATCCCGCAAACAGTGGCAATTCAGACAGATTTTGATTAACGGCAAAATCCTGACCAAAAGATATGCTTTGAGGTCGGATCAAACAGCGATTCAAATTGAATGTCGTCCGAACGATCCCTTTCAATCAATTGCAAATCCGTGCGAACTTCCCAGCCTGCCTAAAATCAAACGATTTTGATGACTACAAAAAAATTTTGTGGGCTGTCCAACCATTTCGATCAGTTATTTGCTCCAATGTTTGCCATGGATCATAAAATACCGTTTGTCGTTCGATCAGGAAGCATTCCATTGCTGGTAAGTATTCCACATAACGGTTCGTATATTCCTGCGGAAATTGCTGATCGAATGACGGTTTATGGCCAACGATCTGTCGACACTGATTGGTTTTTAGATCGGCTTTATGACATACCTGAATTGGCAACATCCAGCAGTTTGATTGCCGAGTTTTCGCGATACATGGTCGACTTGAATCGGCCGATGGACGATGAGCCCCTTTATCACGGACAGGGTGTAACTGGACTGATTCCTGAATTCTGTTTCGACGGAAATCCGATTTATCGGTCACAAACTCCGGGACCGGATGAGTTCGAAATCCGGATCGACCAAATCTGGAAACCTTATCATCGGTGGCTGCAATCGGAGCTTGACCGTCTGCGCGACGCCCATGGCGTGGCTGTGGTTGTCGATGCCCATTCAATAAAATCAGTCGTCCCGCGACTGTTTGACGGCGTCCTGCCAGACTTTAGTATTGGGACCAACCATCATCGCAGCTGTGACGCAACCCTGACCGCAGCCGTCGGGCGGGCATTGTCAAAACAGCGGCGATATACCCACGTGATCAACGGCAGATTCATTGGCGGATACATCACACGGCATTACGGCGATCCGTTAAACAACGTTCACGCCCTGCAGATCGAGCTGTCTCAGGCCACATATATGAACGAGGAATCGCTGCAGTGGAACGCGGACAAAGCCAGCCAGGTGCAACCGGTCATCACATCCATCATTCAGGCAGTCATTGAGTGGATACACAAGCAGATTTGAGCCAGCCGCAGCAGGTCTTCCGGGATTTCCGCGTGTCGACGATGGCCACTGCCGGAACCGTGCTGGCTGCGTCGACAACAGGCAGCGAATTCTTCAAACAGCCGACTTCAACGTACGGGCTGTTGGAGAACGCAGTTGTTGGTGTCGCCAACGGACGAGTCATTTGGGTGATTGCTGCCGAGACTTTACCCAAGTTCCAAAATTCATTCGAAACCATTATTGGTAACGGCAAGCTGATGACACCTGGTTTGATCGATTGTCATACGCATCTGGTTTACGCTGGAGATCGAACGCAGGAATGGGAACAGCGCCTGGCCGGCGTTTCGTATGAACAGATCGCACGCAACGGAGGCGGGATTCTGTCGACCGTCCGGGATACTCGGTTGGCAACCCAACAGCAACTGTTTGAATCTGCCGCACGTCGATTGAAACATCTGATGAACGAAGGCGTGACGACTGTGGAAATCAAGTCGGGTTATGGACTCGACCTCGACGGCGAATTGAAAATGCTGCGGGCGGCACGTCAGTTGGAATCGGAATTTGATATTTCCATCGAATCAACATTGTTGGCTGCCCATACCGTGCCGAGTGAATATGCAGGCCATTCCGACAGGTACATTGATCTGGTCTGCGAAGAAATAATTCCTGCCGCCAAAGACCTCTGCAGCAGCGTCGACGCATTTTGCGAATCCATTGCCTTCAATGTTGAGCAAACGAAGCGGGTGTTCGACGCGGCAAAGAGAAATGGGCTGAACTTTAAAGTCCATGCCGAACAACGGACGCGAACTGGAATTGCGGTGATCGCGGCGCAAATGGGAGCGCTGTCAATCGATCATTTGGAATTCCTTTCTGACGGGGATTGCCGGATCCTGGGCCAACACCGAACGGTCGCGACCCTCCTGCCAGGAGCGTATTACTGTTTGCGGGAACAGCAGAAACCGCCGGTGGTTGCACTTCGCGAAAATAACGTTCCGATCGCCGTAGCTTCGGATTGCAATCCAGGCAGCTCGCCCATAACGTCTATCCTGTTAGTGGCGAACATGGCCTGTAATCTGTTCGGACTGACTGCCGAGGAATCGCTGGCAGCGATCACCATCAATGCGGCTAAAGCACTTGGCTTGGAACAGCAAATCGGCAGTATACAACCGGGACACCGAGCCGACTTTGCCGTTTGGGATACCGATTCCCCGGCAAAAATACTTTACGGACTCGGCTGTAATCCCTGCGTTGCCGTTTATCGAGCTGGAAAGAAACGCGACACGCAGCAGTCACCGACACCATGAACCAGCATCATTTATCGGCAGCAAAATCGGTTTTCTTTCCGTCTGCTTTGACGGCATCCGGCTGGCAGGAAAATGTCGTCATGGGAATTAGTCCCGACGGAAAAATTGCTTCCTTGGAGTCGAATCAATCACCCAAACGCGTGGACGAATTTTTTGACGTCGTCGCATTACCTGGAATGGTGAATGTACACAGTCATGCGTTTCAGCGGGCGCTGGCGGGATTGACCGAGTATCGCACGGCCCGCCATGACAGTTTTTGGACGTGGCGTAAATTGATGTACGATTTTCTGGAACAACTGACTCCCGATGATATGTACACCATCGCCCGGCAATTATATTTGGAAATGCTGCTGGCGGGATACACATGGGTCGGCGAATTCCATTATCTGCACAACGACTTCGGGGGACGGCGTTATGGCAATCTCGCTGAAATGTCCGAATCGCTAATTCGAGCTGCCCAGGATACGGGAATCGGTTTGTGTTTGCTGCCGACCCTGTACCAGCGTGGCGGTTTCGACGATGCAGAACTGGCGGGTGGCCAACAGCGGTTCGAACTGTCCAACAGCGAATTTTTACAGCTTTATGAGTATCTGTCCGAGAAACAATCGGTTGGGTTTTCGGTCAACCTCGCCATTCATTCGCTGCGGGCCGTGTCCTTTGATGCGGCCAACGAAATCATTTCGTCCGTTCGGAGCCTGAACCCGGATTGCTGCGTCCACATCCACATCGCGGAACAGGTCAAGGAGGTTGAAGATTGCCATGCCCGACACGGTCTACGCCCCGTTGAGTTCCTGTTTGAAAATTTTGCAGTCAATGGAAATTGGTGTTTAATCCATGCCACACATTCGGAAGCGCACGAATTGGAGTTAATCGCCAATTCGTGTGCGGTTGTTGGACTATGTCCTTCCACCGAAGCGAATCTGGGAGACGGATTTTTTTCAGCTCGGGATTTTTTTGACACTGGTGGCTTGTTCGCAATCGGCGGTGACAGTCATTGCAGCGTCGACTTGCGTGATGAATTGCGAACGATGGAATACGTTCAACGATTGCGCACCAGACAACGGGCGATTCTGGGAACGGACGTTCAATCAACAGGCCGACATTTGTACCAGCGGGCCGCGTTTGGCGGAGGTCAAGCCCTCGGCGTCGAAGCGGGCGTGATCAAGATTGGCGCCAGAGCCGACTTGACATTGGTCGACCCAAACCATCCGGCGATTGCCGGCGCGACTGGGGATCGACTGATCGACCGGCTGATATTCTGTAATGCCGATGATCCAATCATCGGATCGATAGTCGGTGGCCAGATGTATTCAATGGATCAGCCCGAATTCCAGCAACAGGTCATCGAATCGCAGGATGAATTTGTGGAACTGTCGCGTCGATTGATGGGGAACAGGTCATGAATTCGTTTGGCGGCCAGCCACAGGCAAACGTGGCTGCCAGAATTCCGGCAATAGTCTGGTTTCTGTAAACATGTAACACTGCCCAATCTGTGACGTGTCCGGAATTCGAAACGTTACACAGCGGCTGGTATAAAAAGTAATGGATTTGGCCCGCCATTCGGATAAGATGAAAATATGATTGCCAAAACAACGGAATCGATAACAACTGCCCAGCAGCTGCTGACCCTGCATCATGGCGACAATCGCTGCCAGTTGATTCAAGGAGTCCTGTACATGATGGCACCGGCGGGCAGCGAACATGGCAGAATTGCCGGACGTATTTTCACACGGCTTGCGGTTCATGTTGAGAAGCATGATCTGGGAGTCACTTACGCAGCGGAAACCGGATTTCGAATTGCCGTCTCACCCGATACCGTACGCGCGCCTGATGCCGCATTTGTAAGTCACCGTCAGTTGGCCGCAATCGAGCCGACACGAGGTTATTTGCCACTCGCTCCGGATCTGGTGGTCGAAGTCGTTTCGCCCAATGATTCGTTTTCCGACGTCGAGGCGAAAGTGGCGAATTGGCTGGAAGCTGGTACTGGCATCGTACTGGTTGCCGATCCGGAAAACAGGCTGTTGAAAGCTTATCGTCCGGATGGAGACATTCGTACGTTTCGGTCGGGAGAGTCCTTCGAAGCCGGAGAAGTTTGCGACAACTTGACACTCGCCGTGAACGATGTGTTTGAACTCGAAAATTGATTGACCTGACGGAAAAGGTCTGCTTTGCACCGGGTGGGCGACGTTCTTGCACCCAGTTTCCAGAGGGTTTTGTAAACAAACTAACGAATGGTGTTAAGATTTGCGGCCTAAATGAACCTTCGATGCAAAAAATGCGTACTATTGGGTTCGGGTTGATGTGCGAAACTTGAATGAACTATGGCGGGAATGTAATCTGGCCACGTTTTGAGGTTCAACCGTTTTTTTCAAAGGAACAATTATGATAAATCACGCGAATTTCCTGGTCTCGATGGCGACGGCAATCGGACTTGTCATGGTCGGTTCTAATGGACTGGTTGCCCAATCCGGCGACAAGACCGAAATTACTCCTGTCAAAATTTCCGAAGGTGTTGCGAAACTCGACCCGACCAACACGCTAATCGAATTCGTCGGAACCCACGTCGGCGACGATCCCCAGCCACGTTTGGGTGGATTCAAAATCTTCACCGGCGAAATTAAACTTGCTGACGACCATTCAATGATTGAATCGATGCAGCTGGAAATTGACGTGGATTCGGTTTGGACCGAGTTCAATAAACTGACCACCCATTTGAAGAATGCTGATTTTTTTGAAACGGACAAACATGGCAAGGCAAAATTCGTCAGTACCAAAATCGGTAAGGATGCACAGGGATTATTGATGGTCACCGGAAATTTGACATTGCTTGGAACGACCGGCGAAGTTTCGTTTCCCGCACGCGCCCGAATGAGTGAAAACGGAATCGTGTTGATGAGTGAATTCAATCTGGATCGGACAAAGTTTGGCATGGATAAAATGACCAGCGGCGTGGAAAAAAGTGTGGCAATGAAATTTGTGGTCGGCCAGAAGACCAATCCACGAAAACCGATGGACGGACCAGGTACGGAACAGAAAAAAGAATCCGATGGAAAATCAGGATCATCGAATCAGGAGCTCAAACTGCAATCGATATCGCACAGCGTTCCCAACATGGAATGAACGGGCTGCGCCGCTTCCGTGAGAAACGACTTGAAAGGAGAATTGGGTGTCAGCGATGTCATAACGGACGTCGACCAGCGAACGGTTCAATTCAACGTCTTGCCTGGCATCGATGTCGAATCCATGCTCATTCGACTGGTTGAAACCAATGACAAGCTGAAAGATTGGGAATTGATTGAAGGCCAGTGAATTCCGTTGTCAATGAATCAAAACCCGGCCGGACAAAAAGGTCGGGTTTTTTTGCTCGATTGCCAAGGTGGGATTGTGGATGTTCGTCGGGTGGGCGTAGGTATTGCCGTTACCGAAGCTCCAAATAACGTCGCCTGTTGAAAGCAGCCAATCGTTTCCACCATCAATGCCGCCAAAGTTTGTCATTTTCTTGGCGTAAGCTACTGTTGAATCTGTTCCACAACAGAACGATAATGGTGCCACCGGGGAAAGCCATGTCGTTAGCATCAAACTCACTTGTATTCACACCTCAGTTCCCAATTCCCGTTGATTGGACTGTTGCCGATCTTCAAGAACGATTGGGCAATATTCCCGCCGAAAGAATTCGGCTCAATCCACCTCCTGGT
>JBGSXT010000031.1:0-5398 GCA_041751295.1 Mariniblastus sp. | reverse complement strand
TCAGTGGCCGTTGACGTGCCCGGCAAAATGGTAACGCGGAACCCTTGGGAACAAAGATGTCGGGCAATATTCCATTTCATCCCATAATCGAGCGCCACGATATGTGGGCTTTCGAGTGAAACGGTGCGGTGCCCAACGTTGCCGCACATGTCCCACCAATTGCTCAACTTCACATTCCAATCGACCTGCTGTTTTGGCAATACCCGTTTGACCAGATCCAGCCCCAACATGCTCTCGCTATCTCGTGCGATCTGGACAAGGCGATTGTCGTCCAGTTCAGCCGTTGAGATCGCAGCCCGCATCGCACCAGAATCCCGAATGCGGCGGACGAGTGCCCTGGTATCAATATTCGAGATACCGATCAGGCCGTTCGTTTTCAGAAAATGATCCAAAGTGTCTGAGCAGCGAAAATTGCTGGCGATTGGGCTGAGGTTGCGAATTACGAAACCGGATAAATGCGTTTGCGCACTTTCTACGTCCTCTTCGTTGACCCCGTAGTTACCGATTTCCGGGTAAGTCATGGTCACAATCTGGCCACAATAGCTGGGATCGGTCAGAATTTCCTGATAGCCGGTCATGGACGTATTAAAAACGACTTCACCCGTCGTCGTGCCCGTCGCTCCGAACGACTGGCCCGAGAACACGCTGCCATCTTCTAATGCCAGTTTTGCCAATTTGCAGTTCTGCGTACTCAAGATGGGCTACCCTTTGCTGCCAAAACACCTGATCAAATCAACAACCATCGACTTTTCCAGTTACAAAAGATAGTAGCTCATTTTGCAGTCATTTAAAGGTAGCGGAATTAGAAGTCGATTACGATCTATGGCTGTGGGTCTCCGAACACGGAATAAATTTCGTGAATCGGACAGCCAATTTTCGGAAGGGTTCCTGCCGCGGCGAGTGGGAACCCTTCTTTTATTTGTACCGGCCAATTCGATAGTACGCGGCCAACAGTCCAGATTTGGATTGCTGATGGGCTTTGCTTGCCCTAAAAAGACTCGATCACGGTCTTCAGAATGTCGATCGCCTGTCGGTATTCCAGCAATTCGATATGCTCGTCGGGCGTATGGTCAAGCGAACTGTCACCGGGACCGTAAGCAACGATCGGACAATTCCAAACAGGCCCAACTACGTTCATGTCACATGTTCCCGTTTTGACTTTGAATTTCGGCTGTTGCCCCTGTTGCCGAATGGCGATGTTGAAGGCGTTGGTCAGCCGATTGTTTCGATCTGAACGATAGGCTACCTCATACCCATAAGTCGAAATCTCCGCATCTCCATCGAGTCCCCGCACCATTTGCTCGAAAGCGCGGATGTCAAACCCGATCGGCAGGCGGACGCTGGCGTGCAATCGGACTCGATCGTAAAGCCCGTCGCTACTGAAATTGAAATCGCGAATTGCCGGAATCAGCTGGTCAAAATAGCGACTACGATCGTGGTTGAATTCGGTCGAGTAGTTCGAAATCCGATTCCAGAATTCAATTGCCTTTTCCGGAACGGCACTCTGCAGTCCCGAAGCATGCCCCATCGGACGTTCAAGAATGTAGGCGATCTGGACGATTCCCTTATAGCCGATCGTGACCCCTTC
Organism: Mariniblastus sp.; assembly: GCA_041751295.1. Lineage (GTDB taxonomy): Bacteria > Planctomycetota > Planctomycetia > Pirellulales > Pirellulaceae > Mariniblastus. Next base: position 3,810 of record JBGSXT010000031.1, on the reverse strand, counting down.
CCAGCCACTCGGTTCGCCGATGATGCAAAAATCGGGCGAGTACTGTGTGGCCGCGAAACGCGCACCGCGGCTGGTGGATGATTCCTCTTCAACCGCGCCGACCACGGTCAGTCGTGTTCCGGCAGGAATCGAAGCCAGGGCTGTGGCGGCCACAAAGGTTGCCAACGGGCCTTTCGCGTCGACGCTGCCGCGACCGTACAGTTTTCCATTCTCGATTCGGACCGGAATTTCACCTCGGACGGTGTCCATGTGTCCCAACAGGACGATGTGCTGGCGAATCCGGCCTTGGACATCAAGCCGCTGCCTGGTGCCGACGGCGTTGCCAGCCTCGTCGACGCCAGCGTCATCGTAACCCATCGAATTCATCGACTTTACCAAAAATTCCGCCACCTCCGATTCCTGCTTTGAATGGCTGCGGATCGCGACGAGTTCGTGCAGAAATTGGATAAAGTCCGATTCAGTCAATGTCGCATTTGCATTTGATGGTTGCAAAACCGTACTCATCGTTGTTCCTCGTAATGACTTTTCAGACCAGAAATCGCTGTTCAAGCGTCCGGCTTGGGTTTTGGCGGCGACTGGAAGGCGAGATGCTTTGATGACGTATTTTCGTGTCGCCGTCATCCGTTCCGCTTTTGTTATACGCCTGCGGCCGGTTGTTAAACCGAAAAGTGGCTCCGTCCAACTATTTACCTTTCGAGATCATCGGCGCGGCCGCAGCGATTACCGTGCCGCGTTCGTTTAACGCATTTTCGATTGGATTGGCAACTCGGGCATCGCCAAGGATTATTCGCTTGACCCCGCCTTCAATCGCCTCTTTGGCTCCCAGCAATTTGATGCGCATTCGGCCCTCGGCGAAATTGTTCGCAACTTCGTCCAACTGGTCAATCGAAATCGATGCCAATAGACTCGATTCGTCTGGAAAATCCTTGAGTACGCCGGGTATGTTTGACAGGATGATCAGGTCACTGGCGCGCATTGCGATCGCCGTCTCGGCGGAGGCCCGATCGCCGTCGACGTTGATGGCGTCTCCTTCCCGGCTGATTGCCGGCGGCGTCAACACGGGCAGATATCCCGCATCCAGCAGCATGTGCAGCAGGCAGGTATTCACCTCGTCTACGCGGCCGGTGAAATTATCCCGGACAATCCGCTTCTTCCCGTTTTCGTCCACGGCATGAACTGCTTTCTTCCTTTCGCCCCGCCACAGGCCGCCATCGATTCCCGACAGCCCGATCGCATTCACGCCTCGTGCCTGCAATTTCTCCACGATCATCTTGTTCATTTGACCACAGTACACCATTTTGAAAATCTCCAGGGTGCGTCGATCCGAAAGTCGACTGGTGTAACCGGAGGGAGAAGTGATGAACTGTGGCGGATGTCCCAGGGCCTCAGCGACTTCGTTGGTCTGACTTGAACCGCCATGGACGAGGATCATTCGCCTTCCGCTGGCGACAAGATTGGCGGCATCCGCACATACGGCGTCGTAATCAATTCCCTTGCTGCCGCCGACCTTAACAACAATCAATGGGTCTGTGTTCATCTAGTCGTATTTGATCAGGCTGAAGACATCGTGTGGTTTCAATTTGTTCGCACCCTTTAAAAATACCAATTCAATCAGGAATGCACAGGCGACAATGTTCGCCTGGCACTGTTCAATCATTCGGCAGCAGGCCTGGACCGTCCCGCCGGTGGCCAACAAATCATCGACGACTAACACATTCTGGTTTTCTTCGATTCCGTCGATATGCATTTCCAGCGTATCCGTTCCGTATTCGAGTTCATAGTTGTAACTCCGTTTTTGATAGGGCAGTTTCCCCGGCTTGCGTATGGGGACCATGCCGATTCCCAGTTCGATCGCCAGCGGTGCCGCGAACAGGAACCCTCTTGCTTCCGCAGCAGCGATCACATCGATGTCGGAGTTGCCAAACCGATCAGCCATTCTTGCAATCGAGGTTTTTAACGCATTGCCATTGGCCAGCAGCGGTGTGATGTCCTTGAAAACAATCCCGGGTTTTGGAAAGTCCGGAATATCCCGAATGAAGTCTTCCAAATTGATCTCTGTCATTTGATCCATCGTTTGCCCCGAACTGTCACAACGCAATATACGGTCTGTTCGCTTCCGTTCAAGGTAGCAAGGTAGCCGCAATCAGGATTTGTGGAAAAGTAACTCTTCACGAGACTCCGGTGGATGGCTACCGGATGCACACGCACTTCGAGATTCGACAGTAGGTATGAAAAGGTTGGAAGCCTTTCCACGACTCCACCCATCACCAATTCAGTTGTTGGGACAAAGGGCCTGTCCGGATGGCCACAAAAGGAGCCACATCCAACCGCACAATATCCAATCGCGCCATCACCCACCTGGCAGGCAGTCCACAAACGGAACCACATCCAACAGATTGACGATGCCGTCCTGATTGATATCGGCTTCGCATTGGAAGCCGCCACTGGTCAAAAGAGCGACGAACGGCGAAACGTCCGCCAGAGTGACAACGCCGTCTTGATTGACGTCACAGAAAGCAAAATCGCAGCCCGTTGGGCAAACTGTTGTGCAACCGTCGCAACCTGAATCAACAATCAGTATCATGTGCATGTTGGGGAAGCCCAGATCGCCGGTTGGGGTCGGAACCGTTATGCCACATCCGGCAGCGGCCAAGAATGTTGGAGCCGATTGGCCGTTGGGATTTGAACCAACAAAGAACGATTGGCCCAGCGGATTGGGTCCGTCAGAACCCGGTGTGAAAATCTCGACAACCACATTGGTTGCAAAATCAGGAATCGTCACGCCGCAAATCGGAATGTTAATCACGGTCGCATCCACCGATCCATCGCCTGGAACTGTGGTGCTGATCGAGCCATCCACCTGTGTCATGTTACCCATTGGGTTGTGGACGATTGAGGCGATCGGAGTGTTCCAATAAAAATTAATGTCGATTGGAACATCCCCGGCTCCAAACCCATTGGAAACTTCAATGCCAAGACGAATGTTGCCAACCGTATAGTCGCCTGTCGTGCCGGCCAGACTGAAAGATCGGTAATAGCTGTTGCTGGTGTGAATTCCACCCGCGTTGCACGACACTGAGTTACCCGGGGTGATCGTTGTTTCATCGAGGTTTTGCGCCAGCGATGGTTGCGAAGGAGAACACAACGGAGAATCAGATGCGATTTCGATGGTCGCAAACGCCCCAGCGAACACCCAATCCATTGGATTCGGTGCAGTTTCACGGAAGGCGGATTCGCTTTCCATCCCTTTACCGTCAGGACGGGCAATATGAAAACCGCCAAAGGGCTCTTGGCCAACCACGAATATCGGCGTGATCCCGATAAAATACGGTACGCCCTGTTCCAAAAAAATCGGTTCGGGCATACCTGCCAAGCCGGAAACCCTGACTTCGATCCAGCCATCAACCTTGTTCTGCGTGAACGTCGCCGGCAGGATCATGCCATCATCGGGATCATCACTTGTGGCGACGTTTTGCGGGGCCGCGAACGTTCCGTCACCGTTGCCGAGCAGCACCGACACGTCATCGGAAAAGAAGTTGGCCGTGGCCAAGTCGGTCACTCCGTCCCCATTGAATTCGCCCGTGGTCACAGAGGTCGGAGCATTACCTGCAGCGAAGTTTTGCGGGGCCGCGAACGTGCCGTCGCCGTTGCCCAGCAGCACCGACACATTATCGGAATTGAAGTTCGCCGTGGCGAGGTCGGTCACGCCGTCCCCATTGAAGTCGCCCGTGGTCACAGAATGCGGACTATTACCTGCGGCGACGTTTTGCAAGGCCGCGAACGTGCCGTCGCCGTTGCCCAGCAGCACCG
>JBGSXT010000030.1:0-2465 GCA_041751295.1 Mariniblastus sp. | reverse complement strand
ACGAATAGGCGTTTACCTATGTCCAGAAGGGCCCGAAGCCCGGTGACCGTGCGCATGCGGCGACGTATGCGCGGGCAGAGTAATTGCTGCCTTACTAGCGATCACCGGGCCTCGGGCTTTTTTGTTGCGCCAGACATGCAGTCTGATTCGGTCACGGATGATCAATTGGCAGGCAATTTTCGATCATTTCCAATTGCTCGGCTGGTCCACATGATACGTCCAGAAACAGGTACGGCTTGCCTTTGATCCTGCAAATGCCGCCTCCCGAACCGCCGAGCAGTTCATATCGAATTTCGATACCCTCGCTTCGAGCCAGCTCGATAAACGCTTCCAATTGTCGGATGGTTGCCGTTTCTCTCATTCCATGCATCCCTGCCAGCAGAACATAAAGTGGAACAGTAAGTCAAACTGCCCGGACAGGGTTGGCGATTCCGGCAACGGTGCCCAGCGCGAGCATAGGGAACACGTTTCATTGCCGCAAGCCAGGTCGCCGATAGCTTCGGTAACGGACCCGTTCCGTTCGCGGCGATGATCGTGGCGGCAGCCCATTGCCGCATTATTACTCAAATTCCTATTTCCATCGTTTTCAATCCTAATCGCCGGATTGGAGAAATTCGAAAGGATTCCTGTGGCAGCTGGTCAGCAAACGGAAATCGACAGCATGAGGAATGAAATTCAGTTGCTGCGGCAACGTATCGACCAAATGCAGCGTTCGACCGCGCTTGGCGAACTGGTCGGCACCACCACGCATGAATTCAACAATGTGCTGATGACGATTATCAATTACGCAAAAATGGGCATCCGGCATCGAGACGATGCGACCCGTGACAAAGCCCTCGACAAAATTCTGATTGCATCGCAACGTGCCGCCAAAATCACCAACTCCGTGCTAGCTATGGCCCGCAATCGCAGCAACAACTTCGAGCCGACTGATCTCAAATCGCTGATCGATGAAACGATGATCCTGCTGGAACGGGAAATGAACAGGTATCGGATTGCCGTCGAAATGCAACTCGACGACGTGCCGGAAGTCCCCGCCATCGGAAACCAACTGCAGCAGGTGTTGATGAATCTGCTGATCAACGCCCGACAGGCGATGGGTGAAGGGGGGCGACTGATCATCAGCCTGAAACACCTGGTCAACGTTGATTCGGTTGCGTTGGGCATTCGCGATTTCGGGACTGGAATTCCGCAGGACAAATTGCGAAAGATATTCGAGCCGTATTTTTCCACCAAGGACGGGCCTGATGAATCGGGCCGGGGTGGAACCGGACTGGGGCTATCAACCTGTCGCAACATCATCGAAACCCATGGGGGTAAAATTCGTGTCGAAAGCACGGTTGGAAAAGGGACCTGTTTTACACTCCTGTTACCAATCGGCTCCAAACCGAAATCTGTGATCAGCAACGCACCTGGGTTCGCTGCCGTTTCCCGATCGCTTTGCGGCAGGACCTCGCCAACGACGTCCCCAGCGGTCTGATGTGGCGATCCGTTCACCGTCGTCAGACAATCCGTCTTAAGTGCTAAGTGGTCCATTACAGGAGTAATTACAGGTTTACCGCAACAGCGCGCAGGAAAAGCCCCAACGGGGCGGCTCTATGTCTCCTGCAAATCGCTCAGCCATGAAAGGTGCTATCGTGTTGCAATCGCTGGCAAAAGTCCTGCAATTCGGGATCCTATCCAAATGGAACCAAATTGTATTGGACTAACCATACGCTTGGGATTACGGACCAACCTGTTGGGTCTCAACTCCGTTATTAAACGTATCTCCCACGCGACGTTTCGCGACTGACCACCGCTACACTTGCCTGGGGCCGGCATAGGAATGTCCCGTTGGGCCTCAACTCCGACAACTCAAAGAGTAAAAAAATGACTCGTCATGAGATTATTCACCCCGTCAGTCCCATCACATAAATCCCTACCGTGATTCCTGATACAGACCACCAATGGAAATCCTGCAACGTCTCTATTGTTGCGCCCGTTCCAATTCGTCCAACAGGCTATCCAGCTCCACATGCCACCTGGATTTCTTTGATCCGTCAGACGTCAACTTCAGATATTTGAGAAGTCGCATCGCTTCGTCGGGCTGTTGGTTCTGTTTCAAAAGAAGTGCAATGTTGTATTTGCATTCAAGCCATGCTTCCGATCCGGGTTTGACTTTTGCCGACAGGACTCGCCATTGTTTGATGGCCGTTGGCAAATCGCTGTCCAGTCGTGATAGTCCACGGGCGTATTGCAGTTGAATATTCAGCGATTCCGGATTTCGTGAGGCCAACTCCGACAGCGTATTGACGCCCGGTTTGACATCGCCTGCCTGTATTTCGGCTATCGCTTTTTCCAATTGCCACGCTTCAAGCCGTGGGTCTGCAATTTGGGCTTTCTTCACACCGGTCATCGCCTTGTCACAAATCATCATGATGACGCGAGCCAACCTGGCCAATTGATCGGCGTTCAAATTCTGCTGA
>JBGSXT010000029.1:0-1778 GCA_041751295.1 Mariniblastus sp. | reverse complement strand
GCAAGGCAATCACTTTGTGAACAGATCCAGTCGCTCACGGGCAGACCGGTTTAGATTTCTCATGTTCCGGCGAACCAATCATCAAGCAGATTTCATGCCAATTGGCGGATTCCTGTTTCGCAAGTAAATTCATGGTATGGCTTGTTGAAGACGTGGCCGGCGTTGTATCGAATCGGAACGATTGCCCGCATTCGCGCAGCAGAATTGCACATCGACCGGCACAAGCAATCAGAATGAAGTACCATGTTTTTGGTGGCGGAACAATGGCCCGGGCGACGGAACTCGCACCGTCGTCGGTAACGGCTCGCGCAGACCCGATATCGGACTCATTTGTGCAATTGGCGTTGGCTGCGCATAAGCCTCTCCAAACGGTAACATTTCAGCCGTCTGAAGCAATTCGTGTTGTCGGCCTGGGTCGTAGGTCCCTTCTGCCGGAGGGACTTGCGCAGTCGCAGATTACTGTACGTTTCAAAAAAGTTGATGAAATCCTCGCATTCATCCTATGTCCCGTTCGGCAAGCGAGAGGTACTTCATTCGATGAAAAAGATTCCCCAAGCCTGACATGGATCAAGTTGAATCACATCAAATCGTTGCCGATGCCCGTTCGGTACTGATTTCGCACAATCCAAAGTCTGGATCGAGCAATCGGCAACAACTGGTAACCAGATTGGCCGATGAGTTGATTCGTGCTGGTTTCGAAGTCCAAACCATTGAAAACACCGACCAATTGTCGGACGTTGCGAAACAACTGTTAGCGACAGGCAAGTTGCGAACGGTGGTGTCCGCAGGCGGGGATGGGACGGCATCGATGCTGGTCAATGAATTGCCACCCGACGTACCGATCACCGTTTTTCCGCTGGGAACAGCTAATTTATTAGCGAAATATCTGGGCGCAACCACGGATGCCGTTCGCATGGCCCAAATCATCGATGGTGGCAGGACGGTGCAATTAGATGTCGGCATGGCGAATGAGCGACTGTTTCTGGTGGTTGCCAGCTGCGGTTTTGATGCGGACGTGGTTGAGCGCATCCACTCCAGCCGGCAAGGGCACATTTCATACTTCTCGTATAGTTTGCCAATCCTCCGTTCGATTTGGAAGTATCGTTTTCCGAAAATGCAAATCACGGCCGATACGGTCCAAGTGGCTTCTGCCCGCTGGCTGTTTGTTTTCAATGTTCCGCACTATGCCATGGACCTGCGAATCATCGCCGACGCCGATGCCCAGGACGGTCAATTGGATCTTTGCACGTTTCGCGATGGCGGGTTCATCAACGGGCTGTTCTACTTTTTTTCCGTTCTCTTTCGCCGGCATGAAAAGATGTCGGCAGCCAATTTTTGCCGATTCCGGGAACTGACGATTGACTCGGACTTGCCGGTCCCGATCGAATTGGACGGAGATCCAGGGGGCTATTTGCCGGTCACTATCAGCGTGGTCCCTGAGCGGTTGCGCGTGCTGGTGTCCGAAGACTGGCGGCCGGCCCGTCGGAATTCCCGTGCCTGACTCGGGTTGGAATGAGCCGACTATCGGTTCTTTCGCTTAAACGATTTGGCAAGTGCCCGAAAGTCGGCAATGTAACTTTCCGGATTGTCGGTGCTGACCCAGCCATGCATGTTGTAGCTCCCTTCTTCGTCAAACAGCGTGACCGAGTAGATTTGCAGCGGTTCATCACTGGCCGAATCCCGCCCAACCGCAATGAATTCATAGCCTGTCAGTTCATCGATCGTCACTTCGCTTTGAGACGAGACCAGCTTGACCTCAAACGGAGCGGCTGGACTGA
>JBGSXT010000028.1:0-5204 GCA_041751295.1 Mariniblastus sp. | reverse complement strand
AATCGGGATCGGTACTGCTGGAGATTCTACAGTATTGGACTGCGGCCATCATCCGGGCGCAGCGGAAACCGTTCTGCGAAAATATAGCTCATGCTTGACGGCCGATGGAACATTCCCCCTATCGCCAAGCGGACTGTAATTGACGATAGTAGGGCTTTTGCAATTGAAATCCATTGAATTGCCAACAGCGATCACTTACGGCCGCACTGACAGTCGCGGATCGCGGTTCCAACCCGTAAAAAAGGAAGCAATGTTGGATCAGGTTGTTGAATGGTTCGCCAGAAACAATTGGGGCAACGCATGTTGGAATTGTTCCCGACCGAGAACCGAAAAAAAACCCGCGTTTCCATGAAGCGTACCCAACCATTTGACAGAATTCTTGCCCGTTCACGAATATTTGCAAGTTTTGTATTTGTTGCGGCCTTGTTTCTGGTGGCAGGATGCGTGAAAGAAGATCCGGCAGCGGTCGAAATCCCTGAAGTCCCCATCCCCCATCCCATTTCGGTGGTTTTCGTCGATCTGCCAGACGTTTCCGATGCCATCAGTCGCCAATGGTCGGCGGAACGAAGTGGAACACTGGTGACGAAGGACCTGACGTCAGACGAACTGTTCGCTGACAATTATTCGGCGATCGATGACAACGATGTTATCGTCTACCCCGGCAATCTGCTGGGACAACTGATCGATGACGGGAAGATTTTCCGTTTACCGGACGAGGTTTGGGACTCGCCACAATTGGACAATCGAAGCCTGTTGCGTCACAACCGGACCACGCTGGTTCGTTATGGCAATGAACGTTGGGCAGTGCCGATCGGGAATCCTCAGTTCTTCATGTTGATCCGGAATGATGTTTTGAAGAGGTTTGGTATGAAGCCTCCTGAAACATGGTCGGACCTGGTTGCAATGAAAGCCGAATGGTCCGATCAGAAAAACGGGGTCGTTGAGGAAATTCAGCCACTTCCCCTAAGCATTGCGCTTCCGTCCGCTCAGGGCTGGGCGGCAAAATCGTTTTTAGTGATGGCGGCCAGTCGCATTCGTCATCGGGGGATTCTAAATTCTCTATTCGACCGCCGGACCATGCAACCACTGATCAATCGCGAGCCATTCATAGAAACTCTCAAGGAACTGAAAGTGTTGGTTGGCGGTACCGAACGACTTGATCCGGGCGGTGTCATCGGGTCCTTTTTTTCGGGGAATTCGGCAATTGCATTAGGTTGGCCGAACAAAGCGTTATTGCCCGATACAACGGATCCGATTAGCGCCGACTTATATGAACAAGTGTCAATTCATCGCGTGCCGGGTAGCTCAAGATGGTTCGATTTTGCAAATGATGCGTGGCATCCACTGGATGGATCTGAGGAACGGATCGAATTGATTGGATTCGACAGTCGACTTGCCTCGCTTTTGCAATCTGCGTCGCATCCAACCGAGGGCTACGAATTTCTGGCCTGGCTAGCGAGCAAACAGGTTGGCAGCGCGATTTTCGCCGGTTCCAGGTTCGGGGCACCAACTCGGACCAGTCACCTCGGAAATCCCCAAAATTGGACAGGAGATGTTTTCAATCAGGACGTGTCCAACGAGTTCTCGGACCAGTTCTTGGATATCAATGAAGATGCAGTGTTTCTGATGTTCCCGCGGATTCGCGGCAGCCAGCGATACTGGGACGCACTGGAGGATTCCGTTCAGAAATGCCTCGCCGGCGAGATTGAAGCAGAACCGGCGCTGGAGAATGTCGGCGCGCAATGGAATCAAATCACCGACGAGCTCGATCGCCGCCAACAAATTGAACGGTTGCGACAAGATCAAAGCTACTGATCAAAGCTACTGATCAAAGTTACTGATCAATTCCAATCGCGCCCGCGCTCTGCGCATCAACAATCGTAGTACAGACAGAACTCGTACGGATGGGGACGCAGCCGCATCGCATCGACATCTTTTTTCCGTTTGTATTCGATCCACGTATCGATCACATCCTGCGTAAACACGTCACCCCGCAACAGGAAGTCATGGTCTTTCTCCAGCGCGTCCAAGGCTTCGGACAGGCTGCCTGGAGTTTTGGGAACGTTGCGGGCCTCTTCAGGAGGCAAGTCGTAGATATCTTTGTCCAATGGATCGCCAGGATGAATCTTGTTCTCGATTCCATCCAATCCGGCCATCAGGAATGCCGAAAACGCCAGATACGGATTGGCACTCGGATCCGGACAGCGGAATTCAACCCGCTTGGAAGCCGGACTGTTGGAATACATGGGAATCCGACAGGCGGCTGAGCGGTTTCGCTGAGAATAGGCCAAATTGACCGGTGCTTCGTAACCGGGCACCAGTCGCTTGTAGCTGTTGGTGGTCGGGTTGGTAAACGCCAACAGCGCCGGTGCGTGTTTGAGAATGCCGCCGATCGCATAAAGGGCCATGTCGCTAAGTCCCGCGTATCCATCACCGGCAAACAGCGGCTTTTTTTCTTTCCACAGTGAAAAATGCACATGCATTCCAGAACCGTTATCGCCGAAAATGGGTTTGGGCATGAACGTGACCGTCTTATTGTGACTGTAAGCAACGTTCTTGATGACGTACTTGTAAATCATCATATTGTCGGCCATCTTCACCAGTTCATTGAACTTCAGATCGATTTCCGATTGTCCTGCCGTTCCAACTTCGTGGTGTTGGCATTCAACCTGCAACCCGCATTCGATCAAGGTCTGCATCATCTCGTTACGAATATCCATCATTTGATCGATCGGCGGGCAGGGAAAATAGCCTTCCTTGTAGCGGATTTTGTGGCCGAGGTTGGGTCCTTCGTCACGACCGCGATTCCATTCCGCCTCGATGCTATCGATATGAAAAAAGGCCGTGTTGGGTCGCTGATCATATCGAATATCGTCGAAGATGAAAAACTCCGCTTCCGGGCCAAAATAAGCGGTATCGGCAACGCCGGTACTCTGCAGAAAGGCCACCGCTTTGCGAGCGACGTTGCGGGGATCGCGACTGTAATCTTCATGAGTGATCGGGTCGATGATATTACAGATGATATTCAGCGTGGGCAGCTTCGTGAACGGATCCATAAACGCGGTGTCCGGCTGAGGCATCAGCAGCATGTCGCTTTCATTTATCGCCTGCCAGCCGCGAATGCTTGATCCGTCGAAGCCAAATCCATCCTCAAAAGAATCTTCGACCAGAATTTTGACTGGTATCGTCGTGTGTTGCCAAAGTCCTGGAAAATCCATAAACCGCAGATCGACGGCCTTGACATCTTTTTCACGACAGAATGCGAGTATTTCTTTGGGATTCAACTGGTTGTCCTTTACTGGTTATAAAAAAAATCAAAAAGCTACCGGCGCCAGAACAAGGATACAGACTATTTCCCTAATCCACGATCTGGCAACGGTAGCTATGTCATCGGCGGAAGTGTAAACAGGAATCAACTTCGCCACGTCCATTACAATTGCAATTCCTGTGCCGGTTGAATGCGAACCGATACACTTTGTTAATGCTGGTATTTCGCGATGAATTCAGCGAATTCAAAAAGCGAATTTACAATTGGCTGGAACGACTGCTACATTATCGCGCAGGCGAGACTTTTTTCTCGGCAGTATTGTTCGCAGATCAGATCGCCGCACAGAGAAATTTATGCCAACTATGTCTGCTGACTCAACTCGGGACGTTGCCAATGATGACCATTGGCTCGAATTCACGCACCAATGGCTGATTCGACCGGATACGACGTACCTAAACCATGGATCATTTGGGCCGCCACCAAATTGTGTGCGTCAGGAACGCCGACAGTGGATCGATGCGTTAGATCGTCAACCGATGGATTTCTACTTGAGGCGCTATGAGCCCGCACTGGAGAATGCTCGACAGTCCGTTGGCGCATTTGTCGGCACTACGGCGTCAAATCTGGTGTTTGTCGAAAACGCTACCTATGGAATGAACGTGATTGCGGACAGCTTCCCATTGGACCCTGGAGACGAAGTCCTGTTGAACAACCACGAATACGGTGCCGTCCATCGCATCTGGCAACGGGCCTGCGCACGTTGTCAGGCTACAATGCGTGTCGCCCAATTGCCGGAAAAATTCGAGTCGATCGAGCAGATTGTCGATTGTCTGCTGTCGGCTACTAATCCAAACACGCGATTGATGGTATTCAGCCATGTTACATCTCCCACCGCGCTAGTGATGCCAGTGGCGGAAATTACTGCCGCGTTCAAATCACGTGAAATCGCCGTTTGCATTGATGGTCCTCATGCCCCCGCGCAAGTCGACCTCGATATTGATTCGATCGGGTCTGATTTCTACACCGCAAGTTGCCACAAATGGTTGTCCGCCAGCCTTGGCAGCGGCTTCCTGTACGTACATCCCGCTTGGCAGGACAAGATCAAACCTCCAATACAAAGTTGGGGCCGATTGCTGCCTGCGATTCCTGAAATGTGGGACGAAGAATTCATATGGAGTGGCACCCGCGACCCCAGCGTTTACCTGTCGATTCCCGCCGCTGTCGATTTCATTTCGAAACAGGTCGGGTTAAATGCTTTTCAAAACCGTTCCCGATTTTTGGCGACCAGGGCCGAACAGTTGCTGTGCGAAGAATTTGGGACCACTCCAATCGGCAACCGATCCGATGGCTGGTACGCGTCGATGGCACACGTCCCACTGCCTGCCGGCGACCACTCCGCGCTGCAGCTCAAACTTTGGCAGGAATACCGCATCGAAGTTCCGATCATCCACTTCGAAAACCGCTGGTTCATCCGCGTCTCGTGTCATCTGTACAACAGCCAGGCACAGCTCGAGACGCTACGATTCGCATTACGAAAATTTCTGGTTTAACGTCTTCATTCGAAAATTATGTCATTGACCTCGACGGATTCGTTCTCCAGGTCCAGCGATTGCCAATGGTATTGCTGATCCTCGATCAGTTTTTCGACGGGCAAAAAGTACTGGCTGATGAAGGCAACGAGCGGTTTGGACAATCTGCTGGAATTTGTTCGCCGTGCAACTTTTGAAATGACCAGTAAATTGTATTTGCCCGGTTTGGCATAGACTTCAAATTTGCCGCTGATGTTTGTACGGACGACAGCGCCACCAACGTGCCGAATCCAATCGATGGTCGGGTTCTCCAATGGCTCGAAAGAGTCAGGTCGAACCGTTTCCGGGTGCTGGCGGGAAATTTCAGCGGGCGTTTCAGGCAACAGGAACACGACAGCCCCTGCGTC
>JBGSXT010000027.1:0-2810 GCA_041751295.1 Mariniblastus sp. | reverse complement strand
AATTCCCGCTGACCAAGGAACAAGAATTCCGGGCGGTCGGCCAGCGGATCAAACACGGCAACCTGATCGACCGTCTCACCCGATTCCAGTTGGTGCTTGCGCATGCCTACCAGAATGATGTAATTGCCGTTTTCGAGTCGGCCCATCAGCGGAAAAGCATCGCCTATTTTCGCGAGGTGATTCCAACGCAAGCGAACATATTTGGTCTTGAATCCGGCGTCCTTGGCGATTCGCAACAGGCGGCGCAGGCTGGGCTCTTCGTTCTCCAGCGAATAATCATGAATCAGACGGTCCGCACTGACGTCGACACCGTGATGACGGGCAACCAGCGAAAGACACTTCAGCGAGGTATGATGAGTATCAGACGACGAGTTCTGATCATCGGTAGCTTTTCCGATGGAGTTGGCTCGCGGTTCATCTCCAGCCGCTTCATGCCCGTTTTGATCGTTGGTCTCTCCAGTCGGAGCAGGCCACCCCTGTTTTCCCGCGATCTCGTCGGCACCAGGCATGACATCAAAGTCCGAAGTCGATTCTGGAGTTTCGGGTTGAGTCGAATCAGCCATTGGTTTGCGTTTGTGCCAACCTGTAAAAATCTGTCCGTTTCAATTGGTCCCCACTCATTTCCTGGCGATAGCATTCAAACCGGAAAGTGACGTGCACTTCCATGGAGTGCCAAGCGGCTTTGGCCAATGGGTGCATGAACGGATACCGTAAATGTACCCTGTAGTTACGCGAAAGCACCGTTTCGCAGCCAAACTGGGACCACTTAACGAAAATTGTCGCACGAAATGGCTATTGGAAAAGCAATAAAAAACCCGACTCACCACAATGGGTCGGGGAATGCTGAATTTTTCGGTTGTAACAGGGTTCAAACTTATCAACCGGAATCAAACGAAGGGAACCGCGATAAACCCGTTTTCTGTCTGCTGATTGGTCAGTTTGAAAAATTGGGCCGAGGTATCTGCCTGTTGGAAAATGGAATCGAGGTCAATGTCCTGGCCGATTTGATCACCGTTAGTTGCGAACAGGCGAAGCGTTTCAATTCGCGACCCACCAAACTGCTGATCTTTGACTACCAAGGAACCCTGGCCTTCGTTGCGATCAAATCGCAGATCGACTCGCAGGTCACGCCCAAACCGGCGGAAGACGAAATCGTTTTCGAGCGAGTTCAGCGCGGTATCGTCAATGATGTGAATGGCATCGACACCTCCCAGTTGCTGCTCATCAATACTGTCTCGGCCATCTCCGGTCCGCCAAACATAGGTATCACCGCCGGCAGCTCCGCGGAGCACGTCGTTACCACCATCTCCTTCGAGGATATCGTCGTTGCCGTTTCCAAACAGCAAATTGCGTCCGGAGGTGCCGATCAACGTATCCGCGCCACCACCGCCACGTGCGTTTTCAATTTCCGTTCCCAGCGCGACTGCGATGCTGTTCGCAATTCCATTTACCGATGAAAACGCACCCTGATGCAAATCGATGGTTTCGTTGGCGACAGAGTTCGTCAAATTAAACGTATCGCGACCAGCCGCATCATAAATCGTCTCCAACCGGTTACCCGTAAAAAAGTAGTGGTCGTTGCCAAGATTGAACTCCAGGTTCGCACGGTAGATCCGCTGAATTTCCTGAATATCATACAGCCCAAACGTGGCCGGAATGGGACCACCGGCAAACACCGTCGACATGACAGTGTTGATCCACAAATCCGAGGCCACAGGCAATGTATCCGTATTGCCAGGACCAAAAGGAGCACGGGGATGTTTTAAACCCAGCGTATGACCTACTTCATGTAGTGTCGTTGTAAAGAAAAATTCACCCGCTCCAGTATCTGTTTGTGTTTCCGGGAAAAAATCGCGGTTGTACCAGATGTCGCCGAGAATGTTGCCTTTGCCATCATTGTCTTGAGCGGGGAAACGTGCGTTGGCTGCCACGCCGTCATCAAAACCGCGTCGCAAACCAAACGTCATCGCTGCCAAACTGGCATCAATGTCAAACGGGACTTCCACAAAGTCGATGTCGGCGTACCTTTCAATGACTTCCAAAGCGGCACGAACACCCGCCCGCTGAGCATTACCCAACGGGAATGGATCGTCGCGCTCGTCGGCATCGTCTGGATAATAGCGGGGCACGGGAGGCGAAGTATTATCATCGCCGTCCACGTCATCAACACCATCCACGAATGTGTACGTAATAACAAACTTCTCGCCGTTATCAATTGAATCGGGCCAATTCAACCCGGAAGTCAGGGAGCGGTTGGCAACCGGTTCCGTGTTGACCCGAAACTCCTGCCATTCGGTGAAAAACAACGCATTTCTGCCACGGACCAGAAATTGATCAGCGGAACGACCGTCCGAAACGCCACCCTCAATTCTCAGATTGTTGAATTGCGTTGCGGTCAGCGTATGCAAAGTCCCTGGTTCCAGGCGTTGCCCGTTCAACAGTAAATGGGCCGAGATCGGAGATTCGTTTTGGTCGATGACCTGAAACGTATCCAGTGCCGGTCCGTTGTCGACTTGGGTAATCAGATCGACAAAGTCCACTTGCTGCAGAGCATCCACAACCACAGTGAAGTTGTCGACATCAATTTGGGGACGTGGAATCGCTGTGACGGTACCGGATTTGACTGCGCTGGCAAACTGTCCATCCGTGGCAAACACCCGGAAGACTTCTGAATCGCTGGAGTCGGAGACTTGATAACGGACCGTGTCCAAATTGTTCGCTTCGATAAAGAAAAACGAACCGGCGTCCTGACGGATCCCGTTGACGGTGAAAAATCCGCTGTCGGGGTTCGTGCCGGTATCCACGAAGTA
>JBGSXT010000026.1:0-2274 GCA_041751295.1 Mariniblastus sp. | reverse complement strand
AGGACAATGGCCGCAATGCCCAACAGGCTGCCGACAATAACCAACACCGGGATCAACAAAAACCCAATAATTACCAGGGACAACAGGCTAACCACCAGCGAAAATAGTCCAACCACGGCAGAATAGATCAGCATTGAGATCATCCAATTGAGCTGATTCTTTCCGTGCTGATCGACGATTGGGAATTGATCTTTCTTGATTTGCCAGATAATGATGGGTGCAACCAGCCCCGCTAATGGAACCACGTAGCCGGCAAAAACGGACAGGTGCAGGATCATGCCCCACAGGTTGGCCTCGGATTCGGGAGACTTTACGGGCGGGCCGGTTTTAAAACCTTGACTCATAATTACCTCGGCAGACAAAGGTCATCGAAATTTCCGTTATTACTGATCGATCGTCAGGTCAATATAGCTGGGCAACGATATTTTTCGCAAAGCCACTTCCAACCGGTTAATTCCCGGCGTCAGAATTTCTGGCCAGAATCAGCGCAATACCGACGATCTTCAATTTGCTCCTGTAGGCAACGATCCCGTGAACGCTGCGGCCAGCAGTTTCAATGGTTGTCGTCGGCCCGTCGCGTGGCTCCTGCCCCGCCCAATGACCCGCCGATTGTGCCTGATCGCCAACTTTGGTGAATAGTCCCTGCAATCCAACGACTCCCTGCGGCTGAACATTCACATTCAATCCAATCAACGCGGATCCTTCTTCGATGGGGACGATGGAATCACCGAATTCCGACTCCCCGATGATCGGAACAATCTGCTCCAGGGTTCGAGTGGATCCATCTGCCGAAAACGCTACATCAAGCCCTCTGATGGGAACAGTCAAAAAATAAGCCACACCGTAAACGGTTGACTCGCCGGCGACTTTCGAAAGAACGAAACGTTCCTGTAGCTGGACGGGCGAAACAACGGTTTGACGATTGACATGCCCGCGAGTCATTTCCGCTGCGATCCGATCTCGCAATCGAACTGCCTTCTCAGCATTCAATGAAATTTCCAATGCCGACTTCAACTCGGCAGCAATCGCCGAATCTCCGGATGCTTCCGCTTCGAATCGTTGTGCCTCAGGTTCGCGGTCGACTGTTTTTTCCGCGGTCAGCCTGTGCTCCGGCTCAGTATTAACGCTATTGTCGGGCACCGGTGCCAGCGCCGGTTTTTTACCCGCCGCCAGTGGCTGTTCGTGTCTGGGAGGCACAAAATTTGAAGCTGCGTTATTGTCAATGCTGTTCTGGTCGATGCTGTTCAAATCGACATCCATAACGTCCGATTCGTCCGGTTCGAATTCTTGGTCACCAACCGGATTCAAAATTTCAGGTCCGTTGGCCTGAACGAACTGGTCGACAGCATTCTTGACCACCACGGCCGATTGATAATAATATCCACCCAAACCGACAAGTCCGATCAATAGAAACGGCAAGCCCGAAAACAGCACGGCCGCCAGATTTCCCCGGCGCAGCGAACAGGCCAACATAAAGCTCCCGATAAAAGCCAGCCCGGCCGAAGTCAGAGGCATGTAAGGCAGAATGGTCTGCAGGCCTTCGACATGACGCCCGACGAACGGCAGCAACGCCAGGCCAGTGGCCAGTACCAGCAGTCCCAAGCCATTTCTCTGAAGTCGTTCGTCCGATTTTGACATCGCACATTTTTCTCTGGCCCATCGCTCACCCGAATCCAGGCCGCGGGATTGATTGCTGCCTGTTCCCTTCGCGCTAAGCGATGCCTCGGCGGCTTCCGAACACGATTGAGTGACGGACGTCTTTCGATTCGAACCATCTGATTTTGGTGACAGCGACCGATCCGTCGATTTGTCACCAGCCAACAAATGGTCAATATCCTCGAAGGCACCTTGAATTTCCTGAGGCGCGGTCCGGCCAGCGTCATTCACGACCACCCGATTTGTTAACGGACCAAACCAGCCTTTGCGCCCGGTATCAACATGGGCCTGCTGCTGAGCGTCAATTCGAAAACGTCCGTTACACTTCGGACAGACGATCGCTTTCTTGGGATTCAGTCGAGGGATTTTCAAATGTCGCTGGCAAGCGGGGCATTGCAATTTAATTGCGTGATCTTTCATCGAACCCGCTACTCGGTCTGCAATTTGGCTGTTGTCCCCTGAGAAAGAGTTTGCCAATCCAACCGCGCTGCGTCGGCGATTTGCGATGTCGAACCATTTCCTTTGGCAGCTTCGATGGCGGATGTCACCTGGCTATGAGTGATGAGGGCTGCCAAAGTTATCGGTTCCGCCAGAGCCGGACCGTAAATGGCATAAAAC
>JBGSXT010000025.1:0-3409 GCA_041751295.1 Mariniblastus sp. | reverse complement strand
ACGTATTCAGTACGCTGGTTGTCACTAATCCAGCGACAACCACGGCGACGGCTGGCCAGGAACCGATCAACAGGGCGAAAAGCAAAGTCCCAAACGCAGCCAGCAACAAGCCCACGGTGCCGACGCAATGAATCATCGTGTTCAGAAAAGTTGGTTCGAACATTTTTGACCAGGTTAGCATTCGGGTGACATATCGATTTACGAATCCGAACGTGCACTTTTCGCGGTTGATCATGATCAGCGACGGGCAAAAATGGATGTTCAAACCCAGCGGCTTGAGCGACTGCCGGATAGGGCCATCGTCGACAATCGACTTGCGCCAGATTTTTGTCAACCGCGCGCGGCGGACATCCCTCATTCGCATCGCAAACGTTCCCGCCCACGGGTTGCTGTAAATCGCGGTCGGGACCAGCGCGCCGGCATTCCAGAGGCTTCGCAACAGCGAACCTGTATTGGACGCATCGGGTTCAAACCATTGATTTCCCGTGACGACGCCAATCTTTTTGTCACTCAAGGGGGCGATCAACTGGCTCAACCAGCTGCCGTGCGGAGTCACATCGGAATCGATCAAAACCAGATATTTCGAATTGGGATGGATGTTGTCAACGCCTTGCAGCAATGAACTGCATTTCAGCCCACAGGTCTTCAGCGGTCGGGTCATTTCGTGAATCGTCAGCCGGCGGCTATCGTCGTATTCCCGTTGGACTTCATGCACGACTTCCCAGGCACTATCCCGCCGGTGGTCGACAACCAGATGGACTTCATAATTTTCGTAGTCCTGGTGCAGCAATTGCATCAAGGCCTGTTTCAGTCCCGGGTCACAGCCGCGCACCGAAAGGATGATCGACGCCAAGCCGAAATCATTGTGCGGGACGGCTTGTTCGGCCTGCAACATGACTTTCGTGCGAAAGTAGAAGGCGATTACGAAATGTCCGAACGCTGCGCATATCAGCAATACGGAAACGACAACAGCAGTAATTATCATGGGGTAGATCTACGTTGTTTTCGCGCAGGTTTTTCTCTGTTCCAGAAAACCGTCAAAAACATACGACTCAAGAGTTTCAGGAGTGAATGCCGCACTTGCGGCACGTCAATTCCAATTGTAATTTCCCGCGATGGAAATTTGCCTTGCAATTATCAAATTAAATCAAATGATTAACGCATTCCAACAAAATTCAACAGCAATCGCGTAAACGTCGGAAAATCCGACCAAAACTCACCATGCACAGATCTCATGCGACTGGGCCGGATCGAGTTCGCATTCAGCCGAAAATCGCAGGTTGAGCCGGAAATCAGATGCCGACCATGCGCCAGTTTCTGATTCTGGCGGGCCTCGACCCCGTTGACGTAACAATTCAATCGACCGCCTACCAAATGGGAATAATCGTGCCTGGGATGCAAGGCCAAGACGCATTCGGAGACACTGACCACCGGCACTCCCATTTCCTTGGCTTGATGGACTATCCAGTTATCCCAGTTGCCGCGTCCGACTGCGAAATCGGGGATTTGGGAATACAGACCTTTCGGAAAAACAAAAAACTCCTTGCACACGATCGGACCCAGCCGACCGGAACTACGACTCTCGCGCTTCAGGTTTTCAACCGCATCAGGCGAATCAAAATCGACCAGTTGATTCAACCTGACTTCTGTTCGCTGGCCGATTGCCAAGAAATCTCTCGAGCCTGTGCCCATCGTCGTCAAACTTTTTTGAATTGTTTTCACCGTTTCCGAGCAGTCGATCAGCCGTTCGATCGCACGCACGAAATCCTCAAACAAAATGACATCGGCATTGCACCATGCCAGGAACGGAGCTTTGGAATATTCCTGAACCAGTGTAAAAGCTGAGCTGACGAGAGGAGTATCAAGTTCATTTTTTCTGACATTCGACAGGTGTTGCACCGCGAATTCTTCAGCAACTTCTGCGGTGCCAGGCTCATCACCGATCAGGACGATTTCGACAAATGGTTCCAGTTGTTTCCAACTGGCAAGCGCATTTCGTTGGAAAATATTTGCCTGACCAACAAATGGTTTGGGAATGGTAAACAGTGTTAATTGTGCTTTGCTAGCGTCACGACAGGCTTCAAGCTGGCGCTTACCGGGCTGGTTTGCGAATAATCTCGTTCTAGCAGTTCGATCCATGACCGAAACAAGATCAGCTGCTGGTCGGTGCGAAAGTCCAGGAGTCAGGCCGACCGCAATTCGACGAAAACCTGTCACGCAATGCGTCACGACACCGGTTGCGAAATCCTGCCACACCCTTTTCACATTGAAGGCAGGCTTTTCGGGACGCCAACCGCTCCACGCCGTCTGATCCAGCTGCTGAAAAAACCGTTCCCGCAGCGGGTGCTGGTTGCCGTAATCCCATGGCTTCCATTCGGTAGTAAAGTGGATGATTGCCGGATGATCACGGGCCTCCAGAAACTCGTGCGCGTTCAACGGACTGTGCGTTTCGTCAGGGAAATCGTAGAAGTGAGTTCCCTGATTCCAACGCAGGGGCAGCGGATTCCATTGGCCTGCGAAGACGACGTTCAATGCGTATTGGTCCCAGCACCAAACGTGTTTCGAGTTTTCCCGCAAACAGGACAGCAGTTTTTCCTCAATTTTTTCTTTCCGCATCCGATTGATATTCAGCACCATCACGCCACTGTTGAAGTAGAACGCCGATGCATCGAGACCCAGTTTCTGCCAATTCCTGATCGGCGACAACGACGACAGATAGGCACCGGATCTCCTCAAGTTGCAATCCGCATGTCGGGTATCGACAAAAGGGCAGGCAATATCGGGCACCGCCAAGGCAAACTTCCCATCCAACGGCAGTTGCCACAACTGCGACAGGTCATCGCAAATCAACAGGTCGGAATCCAGATAGATCACGCGATCAATCGACTCAGGCAGAACCCGACCGGCCAGCAGCCGCAGATATGCGGTGTGTGTGATGTGATGCGAAATTCCCAGGTCTCGGACAGCTTCCAATCCAGGCCGAATCGTAAAAATCCGGATCGGCAATTCCGCCAAAGTCTCCTTCAATCCAACCCAATTTTCGGCCGATATTCCACCGTCCAGTACAATTACTTTCAGCTGGCAATTCGCACCCAGTTTTTGGGCTGCCGAATGCAAGGTGACCGCCAGCGGACGCACGTAGCGATCATCGGCCGCGCACAACACGATCGGCTCGGTCAATGCAGCCGAGGAAAAGGCATTGGTCGTGTCTTGCAGTTTCTGGATCATTGATCGATGTTCAGCCTGTTTTCGGATGCGCGTTCGAACGTTCAGCTCGACCGATAAAATTGATCAGCCTTTGGCGAATCCGGACCGCTGGTCCGACGATTGGATGTCCTTGAATTTGGTCGAAAATCTGGTGGGCCTGTTTCAGTTCTGATTGTAATTGGGCCAACTCGCCGTTGAGATG
>JBGSXT010000024.1:0-4015 GCA_041751295.1 Mariniblastus sp. | reverse complement strand
GTGGTGTCGGTGACGATCCCGTTCATCAAAACAATCGACACACCACGTCAACTATGGCGAAACTCGATCTGCATTCTGACAGGCGCTGTTGTTCCACTATTCCTGTTTTGGGCATTGCTTGCCGCTCAGGGGGGGGCAACCACCGCCTGGCAGGGAATTTTAGGTTCGTGGCATTGGATCTTTACCAGTGATGTCACGCAATTGGCATATTACCAGGAGCGCGCCGGCACCGATCAATTGCTGCTCAATTCACTGCTGCTCATCAGGGACTTTTTCGCGGCCAGCATGTTGGGATTTGCTGCTTGGCTGGTCGCGGGCCAAGGCGACAGACGAAAGCTGCTGATCGCTTCAGTCTGTCTTGTTGGCGTATTACTATTGACCGGCAGGCTGCTGCCCGCTGTCTTAAACGGGCGGGTGGTTGCTGTCGTTATAATTCTGCTGAGCTTGCATTGTGCCTGCAGGCTGATTCACAGCGGGGAATTCGAATTTCGGAAACAACTACACCTGTTTTCATGGTGTACCCTGGCAACACTGTTGTTGCTGAAGATCATGCTCAATGTTGAGTTGTTCGAGTATGGCTTTGCATTGGCCATGCCGGCGATGGTGCTGATGATTCCTGCCGCCATCCATTGGCTGCCAGAATGGGTGGCTCACACGACTCGACATCAATCCCGCTTTCGAACAGCGATTGTGACGGTCGTTACGATCGAAGTGTTGGCATTCTTCGTCGCATCGACAACCGGACTGGCGGGCAAAAACCAGTTGATTGACAACCGAAAGAACGATCACCTGTTGACGCATCCCGAAACGGTCGGATCGGTTTATCAACAGGCAATCCGTTTTCTGGAGGAACATTGCCATACCGAAGGTACCGTTTTGGCTCTTCCAGAGGGTGTGATGATCAATTATCTGTTACGGCGTGAAAACCCCACGCCATTTGTTAATTTCATGCCACCCGAGCTGGAAATGTTTGGTGAGTCCAGGATGGTTCAGCGAATGTCCCAGCAGCCGGGTGATTATGTATTACTGGTGAATCGCCGCGTTGGCGTGTATGGCAAAGATCATTTCGGCGAACCTGGATTTGGCGATCAAATCATGACCTGGGTGCACAACAACTATGCTCGCGTCCAGACATTCGGTGCCGATCATTTGGACAACAATCGGTTTGGAATTACGATTTTTGAACGTGCTCCAAACAAACTGGCAACGTTTCGTGAATGACAGTTTGCGGTCACGGGGTACGATCGCGACCATTATGCGGCTAACAACGATTCCGCTGTCGCAAAAAGACCCCCAGCTTTTGCAGTCCGGCAGAAAGACCGCAATCGGCAACGTAGTTTTGTATGCTTTCCGCAACCGACACGCGGCAGGTCGAGCCCCAATGACAGTTCCAGCGAATGAATGCCATTTCGGAAATTCCGAATAGTCCACACCAGGTTGAAAACAACGCTGGGCAGGTAGTACTGCCGAGGCTGCTTCCCTATTTGCTGACAGCCAGTTTTTGTTTATGGATAGTTGCGGATGATGCCCGAAATATTCCGCCAATCACGACATTGATTCTGACGGTTGTCGTTGCTTTGGCCGGCGTCGGACTACTTCATCTCGTCCTGAGACTGCTGGTGCGCAGCCACAATTTGCCCGAAATCTGCCTGACGCTGCTCGTCGGATTCACGGTCTTCTTCGGCTGGTTTTCCAGTTTCGTAGGCGGATTATACCGTATCGATTTCTGGACCACGTTTTACTGTTGGTGTTTGATTTTCGTGGCCCTGATTGTTGCTGCAACAAAATGGCGGCGACGAGTCGGATTGGCGTTGCGACCGCTAAGCTACGTTTTCGCCATACTGCTCGCAATGCTATCCATCCAAATTGGCTTCTCAACGATTCAAGACATGGTTCGCTTGGCAAGATTGGAACGCGACATGCACTCCGTCGATTTCGCCGGAGGGATAGTCGATGAATCGCCTGAGCGACAACCGGACATCTATTTCCTGATCTTTGATGCCTATGCACGAGGAGATGTGTTAAAAGATGTCTATGGTTTTGACAATCGGCTTTTCCTCGATGACTTGCAGAACCGCGGCTTTTTCGTCGGTAGCCAGAGTCGTTCCAACTACCATTTGACCGAGCTTTCTGTTGCCAGCACACTGAATCTCGATTACCTGCAGGTCTTCGAGCTGGACAAATTCCATACGCGGATGCCGGTCCATGCCATGATGGACAACAGTCTGCTTGGAAGGTTTCTGAAATCCAGAGGCTATGAAACCAATTCCGTTGAATCCGGCAAGACACATACCGAATGCAAATCGTTTGACAGGTATTTTGCAACCGGTTTCGCGTTCAATGATTATCAGGACGCGTTATTGAGTGCGACTGCCATTTATCCCGTCATGCAACTTGCCAAACGCTTCATTCCAACTCCAGCCGAACTACATCGGCAGCGCGTGCTGGCAACGTTTGAAGCGGTCAAGTCCGTTGCCGACAACCGATTGCGGCCGCAGTTCGTTTTCTCGCACCTGTTATCACCCCATCCGCCGTTTGTCTTTGACCAGGAAGGCAAATCGGTTTGTCTGCAGGGACCGTATCTGTTGGCTGATGGCTGGGACATTACCGGCAACGATCCGGCTCGCACAGCCGCTTATCGAAACGCCTACCAGCAACAGTTGCAGTTTATCAATTCACAAATTATCGCTCTGGTCGATCACATCCAGGCTAACCAGCGCCCGTCAATCATCGTTCTGCAATCGGATCACGGTCCCCGCAGCCGTTTCGACGTCGCGGAGGGGCTGAATTCCGATTACCGCGAGGGCTTTGGCATTCTGAATGCCATCTATCTGACGGGCAGTCATGCTTCCGATCTCGAGCCGACAATCACGTCAGTCAATACGTTTCGTGCAATCCTGAACCACCAATTTGGAACGAAACTGAATCTGCTCGACGACCGGTCGTATTTTGAAAATGCAGCTTGGCAGTTTACTGACGTAACCGATGTGGCGACTGCACCACAGACAAAATTGTCTTCATCAGGTCTGGCCGACAACCGCAAACCACAAGCTCACCAATAACAAGTTCACAAACGAAGGGTTTATCAGATGACAAATTTTCTCGCCTATATTGATCCGATGTCTGGTGCGATGGTACTGCAATTGGTCATTGCCGGGATCGCCGGATTCATGACATATTTCCGCCGCTCGATTCTGGGAACCTGCAAATCGCTGCTGGGCAGGCGATCAAACTAGGCGTTGTCCCCAAAAGGGCCTGACCCTTTTGTGACAAAGCCTGGGTACCAACCAATTAATTCATCCAAAGGAGTTCGGAAATGAGTTGCCAAACCAGCATGATGTTAGCCGACACCAAACGCGATTCAATCCATAACGCAGAAACTGTTCAGCCAGTAATATCACGGATTGCGGGGTCGTTTCGCGACCCGTCCGGATTCGTCTTTAGTCGCAACGGCGAAATTTTCCGGGCGATTGATCCTGACCGACACGCCGTCCTGACATCGCTTCAGAAATCAAGCCAACTGGACCAATTGATCAAGCGAAAATGGATCGTTGGAACTGAATTCGTTTCCGATCCGGGTCTGCTGAATGAATTCCGTTCGGAGTTTCCTCGCCACCGCCATTTTTTGAGCCACCAGCGGGTGGAACAGATTTCCTATCCTTACGAATGGTCAGTTTCGATGTTGGCAGACGCGGGGATACTGACCCTTGACCTTCAAATCGAGCTGCTGCGGTCTGGTTACTCCCTGAAAGACGCGACGGCATACAATGTTCAGTTTGTCGATGGCAAACCGGTTATGATCGATGTCGCATCAATTGAACGGCCCGAACGTTTGGATGTCTGGATCGGGCTGGGCCAATTTCTGCAGATGTTTGTGTATCCGCTGATGTTGTGTTGCTATCGGGGCTGGGATTTGCGCAGCTATTTCCTGTCGAATCTGAACGGGCGAGAAATCGACAAAGTCGCGCGTTCATTCAACTGGGCGGAACGTCTGCACCCACGCCTGTTGTTGGAT
>JBGSXT010000023.1:0-7916 GCA_041751295.1 Mariniblastus sp. | reverse complement strand
GGCAATCAGGGGCTGACCTTTATCGACCATCGGGAGGACCATTTCCCGGAAGATCGGCTCGCAGACCAGCAACACTCACTTGCGCATGGCACCTATGATCTATGGGTTAGCAATCGTCAGGGGCTGTCCGTATTGCCCGGTCATGAAGTCCGCCCGGGCGAAATAACGTTTGGACCTCCTGCCACCCGTAAAAACCCGCTGCCGAACACTCGACAAGGTGTCATCTCGGCGGATCGCTCATTACTTGTATTGATTGAACCGCGTAGGCTGCACGTTTGGCATCGACATTTTGTGAATGAGCAGCCCCATACCTCGCCAAAACCCTCGAGTGACAATGCCCTGGCCGTCGACTGGAACACCGAGTTCGATCACCACACTACCTTCGACATCCCGGCGTTACACGACCACACGGCAATCAGCGAAGACGGACGTTGGGCGGTGACGGGGGGCTGGCATTCATCGAGCCTGTCGATTTGGGACGTGGCTCGAGGGAAGCTCGCCAAAGAGCTGCCATTGGGAATACAAACGAGGTTCACTTTTTTCTCATCGCAACTGGTCACGTCACGCGGGGATGCATATCGATTCTGGGACTTGGCGAACTGGCGCACGGTTCTGTCTGTGCCTCGAACCGATTGCCCGTTTTCCAGTCCGATCGCATTTTCAGCGTCCGGCACGTTCGCGGTGGCCAACCTGCGGCCTGACGCCCTGCACCTGATCAGCCTGCCGTCGGGCGAAGTGATTCTGGGGCTACGACGCCCGCAACAAGGGGTCTCCCTCCATTTGGCGGTCAGTCCCGACCAAACGAAAATCCTTGAATCCAACGATCGCGATCGGCTGATCGGCATCTGGGATCTGCATGAGCTACGGAAGGAACTGACGTCCCTGGGACTCGACCTGGACGAATTGGATCTGCCGCCCTGCACTCCTCCCGCTGCCGTGCGCAGTATGCGATTCGTCGGTATCGACGATTGGGAACAATCCTCCTTTATTGGTGCCATGTCCGCGCCGGTGGCTCGTCGCCATTTGCAATCATTGGAACAGACACTTACCGCGAACCCTGATTCGGCGACAGCCGCCAACAACCTGGCGTGGGCGCTCGTCATGGCACCGCAAAATCTGCGGGACGCCGATCGGGCAGTCCGGTTGGCGGAACGGGCACTGGCATCGCTTGATACTTCGACGACGTTTCGCAACACCCTCGGAGCGGCCTGCTATCGCGCCGGACAATACACTCGGTCGATCGAACTCCTGGAACAAAACGAACCGGAGGCAGCGGACGGCGAATTGGCGTGGGATCTATTTTTTTTGGCGATGAGTTACGCGGCGGAAGGAAACGTCGATCAGGCTGAGCATTACTTGCGCATGGCCAATCGCTGGATGGCGCTACAACACGAAGGCCAGCCGCTGGTTCGGCCGGAGTCGCTTCGCGAACTCGAACACATTCGCGACGAGGCAGCCCGCGTGGTCGCCGAGGCGCAGGCCGAGTCGGCGAACGACGACTGACGGCGTAGCGACTCGCCGTCATAGATGCCCAGGGCCAGCTACGACAGGAGTCTGTTTCCCGGCGTCCGCATCCGCAATCGACTTTTCCTGGTGCTCTGTCGGACGAAAACAAATTCCGCAAATGTCTGTTTAATCCTCGGCCGTTCCCGCAATTAGTCTATTGGCGGCACGCGTGCGAACGAGACCACAATCGCCAGCGACTGCCATTACGAGTTTGCCAGGACTTCAAATGATTTAGGGGAACCACCATGTCGGTCAATTTGATGCAAATGATCGAAACCGCTGACTGCGGAACGAAGGAGCAACGGAAAATTCGTCCTTGCAAGCTCGATTGGTTGCACGAAACCACGACGCTCGACAACCCGGCAAGCCCTGCGCGATCCAAACCCCACGAGGCTCGAGTCCGCGGGCGCGTGGAGACCCACGGGACGAGCCCATCTTGCGGCATTTCAAAAATCTGGTCGGTCAACGAATGGGGGCGACTCCGCGAAATCGTCCTCGGCAACCCTTGCAATGCGATGTTGCCCAGCATGGACGATATTTCGCAAAGGAACTTTGATCGCCCTTCGAAGGACGACCTGTGGAAGGCTGTTCACCGACAGATGCCCAACTGGGTGATCGAAGAGACTCTCGAGGACTTGGACGGCATGGAGCAGGTGCTGTCCAGTTTCGGAATCATCGTTCATCGGGCGGATGAGCTGCATTCGATCGACTCAGTCAGCTCGCCGAACTGGACTGCGCAACCCGAAAGCGCCATCAATATTCGCGATATGACGCTTATTCACGGCAGTCTCGTGATCGATGCGCCTTCACCCACGCGGGGGCGGTACTACGAGGGATTTGCCATCCGGGGCCTGTTGGATGCGTACCGCTCGCGCCATCGCAATGCGTGGTTCATGTCACCGCCGCGACCAAGTCTGCTTGACCCGTGCTACGACTTGTCCCGTCCACGCGGTATCAATAACACCGAGCCATTATTCGACGCCGCCAACTGCATCCGGCTGGGACGTGACATCCTCATCGACATCAATAACACGGCTAATCCCGCTGGGGCCGAATGGATTCAGCAGGCACTGGATGGTTGTTATGGCACCGGAGCGGTACGAATTCACTCGGTATCTCTCTCGCCCGATCACCTGGACGTAATCATTGTTCCACTGTGTGAAGGCACTGCCGTCATCAATCCGCGCTACGTGAATCGGGATGTTCTTCCGCGGTGCCTTGCAAGCTGGGAATTGATCGAGTCCCCCGAGATGGTACCCCAACCCTATTTCTCCGGCACCTCCAAGGCGTCGAACTGGATTGGATTAAACCTATTGGTGCTCGATGGCGACGATCGAACGGTGATTGTCGAAGAACGTCAGATTCCACTCATACGGACTTTGGAACAACACGGGTTTCGTCCAGTCCCCGTCCGCTGGCGACACGGTCGTACGTGGGGCGGATCGTTTCATTGCGTCACGCTCGACGTTCATCGGATGGGGGAACTGTGATCATGGCAACGACGACCATGTCCTATGCTTTGCTGTTTGCCGTCGGCCTAACCGGGGCCATGGGCGAGATCTCCGTCTACAAATGGGGAACTGGCCGCCAGTTGTCGTGGCTCATCGCGTCCTACGGAATGGTTTTACTGTGTGTGACGTTGCTTGGCTTGTTTTTCCGTTATGGGCGGTTCACGTTTGGCCCAGCCATTATCGTCGCGCTCGCGGTCCACGGTCTCTCGTGCCTGGCCTGTGACCATTTTCAGTTTGGCAATCGCCTGACCGGAATCGAGACTCTGGGAATTGCCTTCGCTGCGGTTTCCATGATTCTGTTCGAAGTCGGTCGACCTTCAACCATCATCGAGTCAGTCGGGCAATCGCCCCAAACGCCGGTATTGGCGAGTGAGTGTCCTGCGACTGTATTTCCTGATGCTGCGGAATCGACGCAGGGTTGTAGATCGGTTTCTACCCGTCCCGTCGCGCGAACTGCCTTCACGCGAACTGCTCAACCAGTCGTCACCTTCCGTCAAGCCCAAGCGATTGCCGAAGTCCACGGAACTCCGACGATGGTGTATTCCCGAACTATTTTGCAACGTAATTACGAGACGATGCGTTTGGAGATGCCCGGCGTCGAACTCTTCTTTGCCGCTAAAGCCAACCCGGACCACGGAATCCTCAGGAATTTGTTCGAGTTCGGTTCCTCGGTTGACATATGTTCGTACCGTGAAATGCAAGCGGCGATGGATGCGGGATTCAAACCGCAACAAATGATCCACACGCATCCCTGCAAAACCATTGCCAACCTGGTCGATTGCTACGCGGAAGGGCTGCAATGGTTCACCTTCGACGCCCCCTCTGAAATTGCCAAGTTCGTAAAGCACACACCGGATGCGAATCTGATCTTGCGATTGGCGGCCAATTCGCAATCGAGCCTGATCGATTTGTCCTCCAAGTTTGGTTGTCCACCGGCGGACGCTGCTCAATTGTTGTTGCAAGCCAACCAGTCTGGTTTAACCGTCAAGGCGCTCTCCTTTCACGTTGGCTCGCAGTGCCTGGATCCGGCAGATTTTCGTGTCATGCTGCGGCAGGCGCGCGGAGTCTGGGACGAAGGGATCCGAATTGGCATTCCGCTGGAAGTGCTCGACATTGGCGGTGGTTTTCCCGCCCCGTACACTGCCGAAATAATGTCGCTGGAACGCTATTGCCGAAGCTTGCAAGTCGCATTGAACGACATTTTTGGCGACGTGCGCGATCGCATCCGCGTGATTGCCGAGCCCGGTCGAGGCCTTGTCGCCGAATGTGCAACGTTGATCGTGCGGGTGATCGGCAAATCCAGCCGCGGCGTTACGACCCAGTACGTGATCGACGATGGTCTCTACGGCGCCTTTTCAGGTATGGTTTACGATCACGCCCAGTTTCTGCCGCTGGTGGAAAACGCCGAACACCGCTTCGCGAAACCTTGCACAATTGCTGGACCGACGTGCGACTCGGGCGACATTCTGTTTCGCGATCAAATGCTGCCGGATCTCGAAGTTGGCGAGTTGCTCTTAATTCCCACCATGGGTGCCTATTCCTCGGCCAGCGCCAGCGGCTTCAACGGTCTTGATTTGCCACGATACGTGGAAATCACCTGAGTAAACATCCTGTTGCTCTTTGCATTCCTAACTTCGTTAATATTGGACAATGGACTGCAGTGGGATTTTCGATCGCGGAGCATTCCTGGAGATGCCACGATTGGCCCGCGGCTGGCGGCACCAACCAGCTTGTCGTCGATCCTACAAGTTGGCGTGGATTCCCTACACCGTTTCGGAAACGAGGTTGCGGTAGTAGTCGATCGATAGTTTCAGTCCTTCCTTGAAATCGACTTTCGGACGATAACCAAGCGCGGACGTGGCGCTGGTGATGTCCGCCATGCTGTGCATGATATCTCCTTTGCGGGGCGGCTGGAAATCCGGTTTGATGGAAATGTCCAAATGCTGTTGCAAATGATCCAGCAATTCCAACAGACTGATCGACCGTCCATCGGCGATATTGAACGATTGTCCGGAAACTTTGTCGGCATCCATGGCTAATAAATTTGCGTCGACAATGTTTCCAATGTAGGTGAAATCACGCGACTGCCGGCCATCGCCAAATACGACCGGTGGTTTCCCTTCCAACAGCCAATTGATGAACAGCGGAATCACGGCCGCGTAGGAACTATTCGGATCCTGACGCGGCCCGAAAACGTTGAAATACCTTAACGAAACCGTTTCCAGATCGAAGGCGTGATGAAATGCCTGGCAATAAAATTCGCCCGCCAATTTCGCGGCTGCATAGGGCGAAATGACCATCGGAACATCAGTTTCGCGATTGGCTGAGAAGGGCCGGTCGCCGTAGCAGCTGCTGGAACCGGCGTAGACCACGCGCCGGACGCCGGCCCGTTGCGCTTCATTCAGGACATTCAGAGTACCATTGACGCAGGCATCGTTGACCTTCACCGGATGCTCAATGCTTAACGGAACGGACGCCAATGCGGCCTTGTGAAAAATTCCATCGACCTTGCGAAAAGCCTTGGCCAGCGCAACGGGGTCGCAGATATCCGCTTCAATAAACTCGATCTCATTCCTGACATGATCGAGATTGGACAAGTGGCCAGAGACCAGATTGTCGATCACGCGCACGTGGTGGCCCAGATTCACCAACTTGGTCACAATGTGCGAACCAATAAATCCGGCCCCGCCGGTTACGACGAATGTACGCAATGTTCTGCTCGCTCAGCGGTTGGATTGATCGATTTGAATGCGCAACTCTAGGTCAAGATTAGCTTGTTTTAAAGTTTGAGTACGTTTTCCGGGGCGGTGGCGAAGCCGGTTAATCAACATTTGCAATCGATCGCTCAGGCGATTGACAAATGTCCCTCATCAAGAAAACTCGGCGGAAAGTTCAATCAACCGCACTCAAAAAATCGTGGCCCTGCTGAGGTCCGTTATTGGTGAACGTCAGCACCTCCGGCCCGTCATCCCCCATCATGATCGTATGCTCGAATTGAGCGGAAACCTGGCCGTCGGCCGTTCGAACTGTCCAGCCATCCGTCGGATCACTGACGGTTCGAAACGAGCCTCCATTAATCATCGGTTCGATGGTAAAGCACATTCCGGCGTACAACCGCTCTGATCGCGAGGCCCGGTTGGGAACATGGGGAATGTTGGGAGGCTGATGGAATTTTTGCCCGATTCCGTGCCCAATATATTTGTCGACGATGCCAAACCCGGGATAGTAGGTCACCGCATGACTGACAATTGCGTCCCCGATATTGGAAATCGGGCTGCCAGTTTCGATCGCATCGATGGCAGCATATAGGCATTCGAAGGCACACTGGGTCACACGACGGGCCTGTTCGCTCGCGTTTCCGATGATGAACGTTTCCGATTGATCGCCGTGCCAGCCATTGACGATTGTGGTCAGGTCAATATTGACGATGTCTCCCGGTTTCAGCCGGTTTTGCCCGGGAATTCCATGGCAAATCACTTCGTTGACACTGATGCAGCAGCTCTTGGGGAACGGATACTTGTCGCCTGGATAACCCAGGCAGGCCGGAATGTGTCCATGATCGAGAGTATATGCATGCACCAGCTGATCGATGGTTTCAGTTTTGATCCCCTCGCGGACGTGGGGCCGGATAAAATCCATCAACTCGGAATTGAACAGGCAAGCAGCCCGCATGTGGTCCTGCTGTTGGTCCGTTAATCGATATTTTGCTCTTCGTCGAATCACGTTACGAGGCTGTGTCTCAAAAGGGATCTGACCCTTTGGAGGTCAAAAGTTTTATCAATGTGTTTGCTTTGTCCCGAAAGGGTCAGACCCCTTTTGAGACAAAGCCTAGTGTATCTGAACACGGATTTAAAAACTACCGGTTCTGTCTCATGCACAGGACGATTTGTTATTGTTAAAATGAGCGCTTTGGTCACTGAACACACATTGGCCAAACTGATCCGATTAATTAAGGAAATCCATAGTGCCCCGATACAACCCGGCGGAACTTGAACCGCGCTGGCAGCGGTTTTGGGACGAGAACAGAACATTCAGAACGCCGGAAAAAGTACTCGGCGAGAAAATCTATGTTCTCGATATGTTTCCCTATCCCAGTGGCGATGGGCTGCACGTCGGTCATCCGGAAGGATATACGGCTACGGATATTGTTTGCCGGTACAGTCGTGCGGTTGGAAAATCCGTCCTGCACCCGATGGGATTCGATGCTTTTGGACTGCCGGCGGAAGAACATGCGATCAAGACCAACACGCCGCCACGTGTTCAGACCGAAAGCAACATCGCCAATTTTCGGCGTCAGCTAAAAATGCTGGGATTCAGCTACGATTGGGACCGCGAACTGGCCACGACCGATGTCGAATATTTCCGCTGGACACAATGGATTTTTCTGGTCCTGTTCGATACCTGGTTCGATCCCGAGTCACAAGCAGGGCGACCAATCAGCGAATTGCCGATCCCGCCGGAAATCAGCGGGCAGAGTGAAATGGCTGTCACCAGGTATCAGGACGAATTTCGATTGGCCTATCAGGCCGATGCACTAGTCAACTGGTGTCCGGCATTGGGGACGGTGCTGGCCAACGAAGAAGTCATCGATGGTTTCAGCGAGCGGGGAAGCCATCCAGTTCAGCGGATTCCACTGAAACAATGGATGTTGCGCATCACGGCCTACGCCGATCGACTGGAAAACGACCTCGAACACGTTGATTGGCCTGCTGGCATCAAGAAACTGCAACGGGATTGGATTGGGCGAAGCACCGGCGCGGAAGTCGACTTTTATGCAGGCGACGAACGCAAATATTCCGAATGGAAGTTGCGGCGAAAATCTGCCGGCTTTCCCCGCAGGCCGGCGGATGACGTGCTGCGGATCTACACGACGCGGCCGGATACATTGTTCGGTGCGAC
>JBGSXT010000022.1:0-1830 GCA_041751295.1 Mariniblastus sp. | reverse complement strand
GCATCGTGTAATTGATTGGTACAATGGTTCCGAACAGGCAGTCCTGCGATGAAAAAGCATTGGACCAGGCCCAACCCCGCCGGTTGGAAAAATCTTCCCACTCAGGTTCAAAACTGTATCGTTCTCCGACCATAAACGTGTTGGAAGTACCGTCTAAAATGTCACGAATGCCGTTATCAGTATTTATCCCTAAAACGCCATCTTGAGTCGAAGCCCGAAAAAACCAGGAAGTGGTTCCAGCGCAAGCAAAATAGCTGTTAACACCGAAAAAATATTGCTGAAACTGTATGACTTCTCGGGGACTGAAATCCGAAGGACAAAGATAGGAATCAATCACGGTAGCGGCGATCGAATCGGGACCCAATGCGTTGCCATATTCCCGAACCGAAAAATCGACTTGATCGAAAACATTGTTCTGCTCAATATAAGGCAGAATCCATGCCAACCATGATCCGAATTTGTCTGGAAACGGACCTTCCGTGACCAGTCCCGATTCGACTATGTCCTCATTCGCATTGAGTGTTCCCATCGAGCCATTGGCAATCGGGACGTTTAGACCGGGCGGGAAGTGTTCGTAAGTTCCTTCATAATTATGGAAGGCAACGCCGATCTGACGCAGCTTGTTGGCGCAGTCCGTGCGTC
Organism: Mariniblastus sp.; assembly: GCA_041751295.1. Lineage (GTDB taxonomy): Bacteria > Planctomycetota > Planctomycetia > Pirellulales > Pirellulaceae > Mariniblastus. The sequence goes on along the minus strand of JBGSXT010000022.1, from coordinate 1,188 downwards.
TGGCCGCTTCGCGAACCTGCTGAACCGCGGGCAATAACATCCCGATCAAAATGCCGATGATGGCGATCACTACCAACAACTCGACGAGCGTGAAGCCGCTGCGGTGCTGGTTGAATTTACTGTTTGCGTTCATGACATTAAACCATCAAAAAAAGGGATCGAAACTGAATACTCTGGTCAAGAATGAACTCGAAGTCTTCATTGCCGAATTATAAAAAATCTACTGTCCAGCGATAGCCGGAATCTTTTGAAATCGGCTTTCGATTGTGGCTGGTGAACGAATCCAATCGCATGGCTGTCCCCTGTTTATTGTTCCATTACCGAAACGGTCTGACGACAAGCCCGAAAAAACCGGGTTTTCATTCCGAGCGAACAGTGGCTTTGCAGATTTCAAAGATAAACTGGCCACTCGCCGGCGAAGCAAATAAATTATTCTTAATAATGCCATTAACCATCAAACTTACCCTCGACAGTCAGTGTTTGAATGAATGAACGTCGACCAGAAAAAGAATTGAGTATCCTCGTCCGGCAATTGCCGCTGGAAACGGAGACCTGTTTTTTCATTCTGGCCAACACACTGGACGTAGTGATGACGTACGTCCTGCTCAATCTGGGCCCCCAGTTCCGGGAATCCAATCTGATCGCCCACTTTTTTCTAGCCAAGTACGGATTCAAGGGGATGATCTATTTCAAGTTCGCGCTGGTGGCGTTCGTCGCCGTCATCGCCCAGTTGATTGCCCGTTCGCATCAAACAACCGCACGGTGGCTGCTGAACGCGGGGACTACGATTGTAGGCATGGTCGTCCTGTACAGCCTGGCGCTCTGGATCAAACATAGCGGCTTCTAATCGCAGACCGAGTTTGAGGCGGTTGCTGAGCGCATTGATTCGCCGCCGGGAGCTTTCCGGCAAACTCGCCGCACGTTAATATCGATAGTGTGGCAGATGGTCGCTGTTTGTTGCGGGTGTAGCTCAGTGGCAGAGCGCTTGGTTCCCAACCAAGATACGAGGGTTCGATTCCCTTCACCTGCTCTTTGAGCCAGTCCAACGGACGTTCCGACAATAAAATTTTGTTACTGCAGGGCGAGCGGCAGATGAAAATATATCTGTAGGACGAATTGCTAATTAGTCCAATGCAACGCGGGGACGAATTAGCAATTCGTCCTGCGCGTAAACTTACGGGTAAACTT
>JBGSXT010000021.1:0-2869 GCA_041751295.1 Mariniblastus sp. | reverse complement strand
GGAATCGTTCCAGCGGTGTAATGCTTGTTTCCCGGATCCTCGCGCTCCGGACTGTACGCCAAGAAGAAATCCCGGCCTTCTACCAACCCTGTCTTTTTCAGGATCGGCAGTAGTACATCTCGGGTGGTTCCGGGATAAGTGGTGCTTTCCAGTACGACCAACTGGCCCGGTCGCAGGTACTTCGCGATCTCGTTGGTTGTGGATTCGACATAACGCAAATCCGGGTCCCGACTGCTGCTTAACGGAGTCGGGACGCAAATCAAAATCACGTCCGCTTCCTTCAACTGCGACATGTCGGTCGTGGCATTAAACAGTTCGGCATCCAGCCAACTCTGGATCACATTTTTGCTAATGTGGGCGATGTAGCTCTTACCCCGATTAAGCATCTCCGTTTTCTTTCGATCGATATCGAAACCGATTGTTTCGAAACCGGCGGAGACGTAAGCATTGATTAAAGGCAAACCAACGTAACCCAATCCAATCACAGCGACTTTGGCAGTCGCGTCTTCGATTTTCTGTTGAAGCTGGTCGGAAGTTTCGAAAATGATTTCAGCCATGGATTTCGATCAAAAAACAGGGAATTCGATAACGGTCGGCTGGCGACTCATTTCTAGAATATAGCACTGAATGAAGGGATTACAGTAACAATACTGGCAAATCGCAGATGACAATGCCCGCTGAAAGGAAGCTTTGCCTGGGATGGGTATCATCGGAAAGCTTCCACTGACGCTGTGGCCTGGAATTACTTCGCCAACAATTCCGCGATTCGGACAGCCGCCTGTCCATCCCACAACGCGGGACATGTGCCGGACTTGTAGGTCCCGGCGATAACTTCCTGTAACCGGAATTCAAGTTCGTCCGCCGAGCTGCCACAGAGCGTGCTGGTCCCTTCGGTCACGGTGATCGGTCGTTCTGTATTGGATCGCATTGTCAAACAAGGAACCCCCAAGGCAGTCGACTCCTCCTGCAGGCCTCCCGAATCGGTCACAATCACTTTGGCCTGCGACGTCAGGCACAGAAAATCGTTGTAGCCAAGCGGTTCCAGACATTGCACGTCGACGGCCGCATTCAGCCGATCCTGCAAATCAAAATCCATCAGCCGTTGCAAGGTTCGTGGGTGAATGGGGAACACGATTGGCAACCGGGCTGAAATTGCAATCAGGACATCGACGAGTCCGTTCAAGACCTGTTGCTGATCGACATTGGAAGGACGGTGCAGCGTAACTACAGCGTAGTTGCCCGGCCGCAGTCCCAATTGTTGAACAATTTCGGATTCCCTCGCACCTTGCACTTGAGTCAGCAAGGTGTCAATCATCACATTGCCAACCAGATGGATATGCTCTTTGGGGTGTCCCTCTTTCAGCAGGTTGGCGATTCCCGCCGGTTCGGAAACGAGTAGCATGTCGCAGATTGCATCGGTCAGAATGCGATTGATTTCTTCGGGCATTTCCCGGTCGAAACTGCGCAATCCGGCCTCGACGTGGGCAACAGGAATATTCAGTTTCGTGGCGGCAATTGACGCCGCCATGGTTGAATTGACGTCGCCGACGACCACCATCCGGTTAAATGGTTTCCCTGCATCGTTCGCAGCGAGCAGAACCTGTTCAATCGCCACCATGACATCCGCAGTCTGTTTGGCGTGCGATCCAGATCCAACTCCCAGCGAGATTTCCGGACGTCGTATCCCCAGTTCCTCAAAAAAAATATCGGACAGATTTTTGTCATAATGCTGCCCGGTGTGAATCAGTACCGGCTCCAGCGTCGGAAACTTTTCCATCGCGCGTAGAATCGGCGCGATTTTCATGAAATTCGGTCGGGCACCAACCATACAGGCACGTTTCAGTTCGATCTTGATTTGTCTTTGACCATCGATTGGGCGAGTTTAAGGAATTCGACTGCGTGGCTGTGGCGATTGAAATGCCGCGACACATACTCTCGGCCCCGAATGCCCATCTGTCTCGCTTCTTCAAAATTGTTCTTCATCCACAAAATGACTTCCGCCAATTGTTCATCGTTACCCGGTTCGAAAAATCGGCCGCAATCACTGGCTTCCACCACGTCACGAATGACACCGTCAATTCCCAACGCAATCGGTTTGCCGGCGCCCATGTAGTCGAACACCTTGTTGGGATACACCGTCTTGAACATCGGAATATTTAACAGCGTTGCGACGCAAACGTCGGATGCGCCAAAAACGTCCGACATCTCCGATTTCGGTCGAGATCCAGGAATCAAAATATTGGTCAACTGTTTTTCGACTATCGACCGTTTGATTTCATCGACGGCATTTCCACCGCCCATAATCAGGAAACGGATCTGCGGGTCAGACTTCAGCCTGTCGGCGGCCCGCACGATTGTGGCGATGTCGTTTGCCTGACCGATGGCTCCAGTGTAGGACACAATGAACTTGTCCTCCCAGCCCAACTCTGTCCGGATTCGTTTGCCGTCGGACTGCATGTCGAACATCGTCGGGTCAACGCCATTTGGAATCAGTGAAACTTTTGCTGGGTTGATTCCCCGGTTGATCATGTAATCGACATAGGCCGGTGAATTGACCAGTATATGATCAGCACGCCAGTAAATAAAACTCTCGACCATTCTCGCAGCCATGATAAAAAATCGAGATTTCAGAATTCCCATCTCAATTGCAAAGTCGGGCCATAGATCACGAACTTCCAACAAAAAAGGCTTCCTTCGAAAAAATGCCACGAATGCAGCCGAGGTGGCTTGAAACAGGGACGGCGAGGTTCCCATCACAAGGTCCACATGGCGTTCACGCATAGCAACCCAGAATGAACTGAACATATACGCGACAAACGCCAAACTTCGCCAGAAATAGCCTCGATGAATAAAACGCGGAATACGGGCC
>JBGSXT010000020.1:0-2243 GCA_041751295.1 Mariniblastus sp. | reverse complement strand
CGATTGATCCAATCCGTCAGACGCACCCAAACGAGAAAGCAGATTGATACCAACAGCAGTTTATGCCACGCCAAATACCCGCCCGGCCCGCGCAGCGGTTCGTTAGCGACGTCCGTGGGGATCGCCGGATCGTCCTGCATGCCAAAACAGATCGAGCAGGTCGACAGCAACACGGCGACAGAAAGGATCAGCAAAAAACGACCGCGCATCAAATGATTCCAGGCTGGGAAACTTTGATACCTTTGAGTCGCATCTTCAGTTCTTCCTTGTTCGGTGCGACCTGGAATGCGGTTGGCCGGTCAATCAATTCCATATCAACAAGGTCCTTGAGACTCTTGGTAAAATCCTGCATGCCTTCCTCTTCACCGATCCGGATGGCATCCCCCAATTTGTGATCCTGTTCCTCGAGCACCAGTTTGCGAATCATCGGGCTGAACGTCATGACCTCGCAGGTGGGAACCCGGCCAACCCCTTTCTTGATCGACTTCAACAGTTTTTGCGCCACAATCGCTTTCATGTTCATGGCAATTGCACTTCGAATCGCGCTGTGCATGTCCTCGGGAAACAGGTCCAGAATACGGCCAATTGTTGACGGCGCCGTGGAAGCGTGAATCGTGCCAAACACGAGGTGTCCGGTTTCCGCTGCATTGATCGCCGTCATGAACGTTTCTTCATCACGAAGCTCACCGACGAGAATGATATCGGGGTCTTCGCGAACGGCGTGTTTCATGCCGATACCGAAATCGACCACATCGATGCCGACTTCCCGCTGGTTGATCAGGCACTTTTCATCCTTGAAAACAAACTCGATCGGATCTTCAAGGGTCAAAATATGTTTGATGTAATGCCGATTGATGAAGTTCAACATCGACGCGATCGTGGTACTTTTTCCGGAGCCAGTCACACCGGCCAGCAGAATCATCCCCTGCTCATGATGGCACAGGCTTTCCATGATCGGTGGCAGGTGCAGTCCTTCGAAATCGGGAATGAAGTTATTCACACGACGCGCGACCAACCCCATCCGACCCAGTTGCTGCAGCATGTTGACACGAAAGCGCCAGCTGACTCCTTCGACCAGAATTGTATAGGCGAAGTCACAACCCCCCTCCTTGTCGAAAATGGCCTGCGACCTTTCGGTCAACATTGGTACCAGCAGTCGCGTCATCTCTTCGGTGTCCAAAGGATCGCGATTCAGGTGTTTCAGAGTACCGTGAACACGAATGATCGGCGGCTGGCCGACTTTCATATGCAGGTCGCTCCCTTCGAGCTTGACCAGGGCCCGAAAATACTTGTCGACAGGCAGCTCTTCCTTGACCTTCGTATACTTGGCCACCATCTTTTCGATGTTGCCTTCGATGTCGCCATTGGTACTCCCATTGGAAGGAGTGGCAGCAGTCGTTTCAGGATTTTCAGGTATTGACGCAGTTTTTGTCTTCATGGGTTTCTCCGTTCCTCAGGTACATTGGAGACGAGGAACTAATTATAGCGTTTTGAACAAAGCGTGCCGTCAAATGCGCGACGGCAATTTTTCCAAAACGAAGAGTTTACTATTGATTCAAGCCCTGCCGAAATGCCCCGGAATCGTCGGATAGGCCGTTATTTGCCGGGAAACTTCCATTGTATACTGCCAGACGCGAATAATTCCCGTTAGAAATAGCACAACCTTTACTTATCAGGAGATTTCATTGGATAACGAATTGCACGACCGTGCCAGCCAAATTCAGCAGCGCATCACCCAGTTGAAAGACAGTCTTTGACTACGATACCAAATGCATCCAGGCCCGCCAGATCGAGCAGAAAATGGCGGCCCCCGGTTTCTGGGACAAACAGGAAGCGGCCCAGGAAGTCGTCGCTGAACTGAAATCGCTCAAGGCGATCGTTGGGCCGATGTCCACGCTGATCGCAACCGTTGTGGATCTCGCAGCACTACTCGAAATGGCCGAAGACGATCCTTCGATTGAGGGCGAGGTTGCCCGCGAAGTTGATTCGCTGGAAGAGCGATTGGCCGACCTCGAACTGAAATCGCTGTTGAACGGCCCCCACGATGCAGACGGTGCGATCCTGACCATCAACGCCCGCGACGGCGGGACCGACGCCAACGATTGGGCGGAAATGATGCTGAGGATGTACACCCAATGGGCGGCCAGGTACGAGTACACCGTTTCGCTGCTCGATCGCCAGGACAACGACGCAGCCGGTATCAACAGCGCCAGCATTTGCTTGCGCGGACCGATGGCTTATGG
>JBGSXT010000019.1:0-6080 GCA_041751295.1 Mariniblastus sp. | reverse complement strand
TTGCTGAGTTGAGGTTAATGGAATAGCTTTTCTGTCTGCCCGGTGTAAGACGATGAAAAGCGTCGCCAAGTTCGGGATCGCATTCGAGCGCCTCCACCAGCTCTTTAGGCAATTCGATTTCGTTATGCTCTTTTGGGGGCTTTATGCCTGACTCCGCATAGCCCATCGCTTCTTTTAAATAGGACATAATAACCGGCTCCATCTCCGCGACTTGAACGTTCTCCGAAAAACGGATCATGTCGGGGTGCCGGGCATTCGCTCCCTGCTTTTCCATTACACCTTTGGCGTCTTTCATCAGGGCGGCGTTGAAGAAACTGATACGAAAGTCGTTACGAAAGGCACCCAGAATCACAATATTGCGATCCGCATGCATGTAGCACGGATGTCCCCATTTGACGGTCTCGACCAGCCCTGATTCCAGGCAAATCCGTCGTAGTTCGTTCAAACCACCGCTCCATTGTCGAGTCGAGCAATCTGCAGTAGCGAATCGCTCGCAGCGTCCGCATCCTTTCGAAAAATAATCCTCGATATCAGTAATCATGGCATCAATTCGTGCCTGGGAGGGCTACGGATCATCGAGCGGCGACGGCAATCTGTCCATTTCAAATCCGCACCGCTTCGCCGTTCGGCGCATCCGTTTGAAAATGAACATGGTCCCGGGGTGTCGTCGATTCAGATGGGAAGAAAAGGCTGCACCTTGCTGCGGCGCGACAAGGTCAATTCTTAAATCGTTGTTCGAATTTCTGTATCCAGTTTTTCAAAGCTTCGGGTCGTTTGATTGAAATATTCGATTCAGATAGATTAGCCATGGTTTTGATTTGATCGAAGGTCGGCTTGCCAGCGAGGCACCAATATTCATCAGCGATGTATTTAAAGGTATCTCGTGTCTCCGCATCGTCCGTCAAATTCAGCCGAAGAACATGGTGCATGTCATTTTCAATATTCACAACCAGGATTAAGCTTTCTGCCGCATAAAGAGTCTAAGTGACTCGATATCGGTCGACAAACAATCGTTGAAGTATACGCCCAAACCCTCCCGTTGCGATTCGTAGAAGTCCGCCCCGATTTCCAAATCCCGTTCGGCGGCGGGCAATAGCCTCAATTTCATTTAAGGCGATCTCGCAGTCGCTTTTTTGCATCTTTCCAGTTTACGAACGTCGCTTTTCCATCACGGACGGTCGCAAGCCGTTCGGCAAGTACATCGCCATGCCAATCCGGCGACGGAACATCATTCGGACGGCGAGACAGATCCGCCCAAAGTCGTTCCATGAGGACGAGTTTTTCCGTCACGGAAAGCAAATCGATCGGAATGTCTGATGCACTACTCATGATCTCGATTTTAACCAGTTTACATTGCGCAAGCAAATGCGAGTGGTCAGGCGTCGCCGGTGCTCGGATAGCGGCGTTTGACTTCTGCGACCGATCCGGCAATGAGTGCCTCAAGGACCTTGACGTCGACGTCCGCCAATCGCTTGATGTACAGACAGCACTTAGCCATCCTGTGTTTCCCGAGCTTAGCCAGGAGCTCGGCCTGCGCGGGGTTCTCGCAGTCGAGGTAAACGACCAGTTCCCTGCCGCGGACTGCGAAGGCGGCGAGACAAGAGTCGCCGGAGCGGCCACTCTCGTACCTGTACGTGTACGAGCCATAGCCCACGATGCTCGGCCCCCACATCTTTGGCTGCTGTTTCGTAACCCGTTTGCAGATGGACATGATGGCCTTACAGTCCTTCATCTGCTCCGGACTGGCTCTGGACGCGAGGTACGAATCGACGCTCGCGCCCGTGGGTTTGGTCTTATTCTCTGCCATTGGAGGTTTCAAAGTATCGCGGAGCACAGGGCTGGTGGTGAATGCGACGCGTAACAATACGGTTCAGCGCCGTCGGCTCGCAGCCTCCGTTGCAACCGAAGTTTCGCCATGGATCTCACATACAATCCAAGTAGCGACTCCATCATACACGGCATTTGTTAAATTCTACAGTCGATAAGTCTACGCCTTCAAACCATGTCTTTCCACCTACTGCGTCAGTTCCGACATCGCATTACAGGAAACGACAATTGGTCAGTAGTGCATCCGTGAATTCGGCCCCCCGGAGGTCACCGTGCTCGAAGATGACTTTCTTCAACTTTTGCCATTGCGAACAATGCCCAGTACCTATCGCAACGAACAAACTTGATTCGCATCAAATGTGCGGTCTCAAAATAGACTCCCTCTGCGGCATAATCGACGGAAGTTAGATCACTTGCCACGACGCCACAATTGTCGGCCCTGTTCGACATGATTACCGGCGAGGCCACTTTGTCTATCGGCGAAGGACTGAATCCGTCCACAGGATTTCGATCGATTGAATCTTCAGTGCCGCGCGAGCGACGTGTATCGCGCCGGAAAGCCCCAACGCGGCACACGTCGGGTTGAACCGCTTGTTAGGCGGTATTACTTTCTCGGCTCATACCGCATCGCCACCGCCCCCGAGTCGAACTCCAGCCGGCTGACGAGCTTCAAGTCGACAAGTTTCGATAGCCCCGCGAACAATGTAGGCCCATGCCCCACTAGCCTGGGCTGTACCACGAACTCGTACTCATCGATCAGTCCCAGCTCCGCCAACGCCATCGGGAGCTTCACGCCTCCCACGAACAGTCCCTTGCCCGAATCCTGCTTGAGCCGCTGAACGGCTTTCCCCAGATCCCCGCGCACGAACTCCGCGTTCCAATCGACCCTGTCCAAGGTGCTTGACACGACGTATTTCTTTGCCGCGTCGATCGTCCGGGCAAAGGGTTCCATCCACTCGGGCATCTCTCCCGTCCGCGCCGGCGACCGAAACGCCGCCTCCATCATTTCATAAGTCACCCGGCCAAAAAGGAGGGCATCGGCCCGATCGAGATTCTCGATCGCGTGACGGTGCAAGTCCTCGTCTGCGACTATTGCACGATGATCGCAGCACCCGTCCAATGTAACGTTAATGGAATACCGAAGGGGTCGCATTACGTAAGAGTACCTCTAATCATAATCCAGCCTGACGACCGCCGTATCCGGGCGGCGACGAATAGTTGCCCATTGCAAATCCGCTCAACTTCGCAGCTCCCGTTCACGGCATGGTTATTTGGCGGAGTCGGTGGAAACGTCCAGTGCTTCGAGTTGTTCACCTGTCGATGCACTCATGATCTGACCAGTAGACAGAATCAGTCTCGTCCCTCGGTCGATGAAACCGAAGTCGGTCGCATTGGGTAGTCGAGTTTCAGACAGGATTTTCCCGTTGTAGCGACCAATATTCAGCAGCATAAACGGGCCGCCATTCTTGTAGGGCCATGTAACGGCCGAAAAGTGTTCGGATTCTTCATTGTAACCCAATTCCAATGCATGGACACCATTCCCAACAGGCAGTTCCCAAACCTCTTTTCCGGTTTCCAGATGATAACACGTCACCGTCCCGCCACTTTCTGAAATGCACATGAAGTCGGGAGCAAACGCGTAATCAAGTACGGCGAATGTCTTACGTTTCACGATGGCAACCTGCTTGAGTCGTTGATCCGTGATCCGAATGTCCCCTTCGATCCGGTCAATTACCAGGTATTTGTCGTATGGACTCTCCACCAAATGCTCTGCGCCGTAAAGATCCTTCTTGAACCAATTGAAACGGAGCGTTTCTCCAGATCGAACGTCGAATTGCGAGACGATTCCGCGATGGTGAGAGCAAAACAGAGTTTCTCCATCGAGCGAGAACCTGACGTTTTGAACCTCGTTAACGTCTGTTCTCTGCCACAGCTGCTCTCCGTGTATGTCGGTCAGCGTTACGCTGTTGTTGCTGTAAGATCCGATCGCACAGTACGCGCCGTTGGGATCGTCAGACTCCCGGAACACAATTGACAATTCTAGACGAAATCGCATTGCTGAAAGTTCCGTTCTTCAGAAACCAGCGGCCTGTTTTCTTAAAAGGATCACAAAAGGCTCACAAAAAAATCAAAGCCCCGGGTGCAATGCGCCCGGGGCTTCACGGAAAGGGGTGAGGATCCCATCAATTAAGAGCCTATTCCAGAACCGCAGGGGTCTGTCCCCGAGCTCGGCCCCGACTCGGAACAATTCTACCTCACCAGCCAGACGGACTGGTGGTATCGGTTGCAGCAGAAACGGTTGGCAATCCTGTCTGCCGGTTCCAATGGCCACAGCCGGGGCCAACCATTCTTAAAATTCCCAACCAATTCCGGCTTTTGGATCGGTTCAATCCCGAACAACATCAGCTTTTCATTGTCCCTTACAATGAACACTGAATCAGCCTGGAAAGACCTTTGAAATGAACAAAAAACAGTTGATGGGACTTGGAGTTCCGGAAGATTGTGTGCCGCAGGCGATTGCTTGCGTGCAGGTGGCAGCGCGCGATAAGGCGTGGGACAAACCGCCTGTTCTGATCAGAAAACTGGTCGCGGCTCCTGAACTGTACTTGTCCGACAAATATTACTCGGAACTGGCCTCGTCGCTGATCGAGTCCCGCCAGTCAAACTATATTGTCGACCCGATTGCGTATCGAAAATGGGGGGATGATATCGATGAAAACTCGATCAAGCAAATGGAAAATGCCTGTCGGTTGCCTGTTACACGGGCTGCGGCGCTGATGCCGGACGCGCATTTGGGATATGGACTGCCGATCGGCGGAGTCTTGGCCTGCGAGGATGCCGTGATTCCGTATGCGGTCGGGGTCGACATCGCCTGTCGCATGAAAATGACGATTACCGATTTGCCGGTGGAAAAAATTGAAGTCAACGACTCGGCAGCTTGTCGGGAATTTGATCGAGCCCTCAATCAGGGAACTTTGTTCGGAATGGGTGGTGCTTGGCAGCGGCCCTACTATCACGAGGTCCTGGACGAGGACTGGTCGGTCACCGCTGTGACGCGTGAAGTTCGCGATCGAGCGGTGAAACAGCTTGGTTCCAGCGGCAGTGGCAACCATTTCGTGGAATGGGGAATCGTCACTCTGAATGACGCCTCGTTCGGCATCGAACCGGGAAAGTATGTGGCGCTGCTGAGCCATAGTGGCAGCCGAGGCGCCGGAGCGCGGGTTTGTCAACGCTACTCGGATCTTGCCCAACGCCTGGCACCTGCTCAGATTCGAAACCATGCGCAACTGCGCCATCTGGCATGGTTGCGCATGGATTCGCAAGAAGGCCAGGAATATTGGGCAGCGATGAATCTAATGGGGCGATACGCGGCAGCTAACCACCAGGTCATTCACAACAACGTGGTCAAACTGGCCGGTGGTCATGCTCTGGCCGGTGTCGAGAACCATCACAATTTCGCCTGGCAGGAACAACATGGCGGTCAGCAACTGTACGTTCATCGAAAAGGGGCCACTCCAGCCGATCAGGGGGAATTGGGTGTCATCCCTGGCAATATGGCTGATTCGGCGTTCATCGTTCGCGGAAAAGGCAACAGCGACAGCCTGAATTCAGCGTCTCACGGTGCCGGTCGGCGGATGTCACGGACTGCGGCCCGAAACGCGTTCAACTGGAAACAGTGGAAGGAGCACCTGAAAGTAAAGAATGTCAGACTGCTGGCCGGTGGATTGGACGAGATGCCGGGTGCCTACAAAAACATCCACGACGTAATGGCCGCCCAAAGTGATTTGGTGGAAGTCATCGGCGAATTCATGCCGCGGATTGTGATGATGTGCGGCGACGACAGTCGGCCGGAAGATTGACGCCAACACAAAGCTCAATCTGTTTTGCGGTTCAGCCATCGTCCGAACTGTCGTGAGCCATTTTTGTGGTTGCCATTTTTTTGTCCCATGTTTTTACACCGAGCGCTTTCGCTACGACGATCGCAACAATGGCCGCCGCAAAACTGAGCAACGCTCCCATCTTGATCGGATCGAGATTCGGGTCGGTGGCATTGAAGGCGGCGGTCGCGACAAACAGCGCAACTGTGAAACCGATTCCGGCGACACAGCCAAGAGTAAGCACGTCACGATAATCCATGCCGTCCGGCATGGTCAGCCGAAAGATTTTGTCTCCAACCCAGGTACATAAAGTGATCCCTAATGGTTTGCCCACAATCAGAGCAATCACGACCAGCCAGGTCCCCGTTCCGACGC
>JBGSXT010000018.1:0-3533 GCA_041751295.1 Mariniblastus sp. | reverse complement strand
AACCAACCGGCCGATTTCCAGTTAGTCGTCAAAAACGTCGGTAAAATCGTCGCCAACAATGTTCGCGTCTCCGACCAGATTCCGTCGGGCAGTGAGTTGATCCAGGCCGTTCCCCAACCCAATCGCGGTCCTGGCAGCCAGCTCAGCTGGGAACTCGATTCACTTGATCCTGGCCAGGAAAAGCGGATCAAAATCCAGTTGCGGCCCACACAGCCAGGTGAAATCGGCAGCGTCGCCCAAGTGACGTTTGCGGCCCAGGCGTCGATGCGAACCCGGGTTACCAAACCGGTACTTTCCATTCAGCACTCCACTGAGTCTCGAGTCCTGATCGGCGATCCGGTATTGTTGGACATCGATGTCAAGAACGACGGGGACGGGTCTGCGATTGACGTATTTATTCAAGAAGACCTGCCGGAAGGACTCGAGTTCAGTGAAGGATTTCGCGAACTGGAATATGCGATCGGAACGCTTGGACCTGGCCAGTCAAAAAACGTGCGACTGGAACTGCGGGCTGCAAAAATTGGCAAGTACCGAAACATCCTGGTTGCCCATGCCGAGGGGGGATTGCAAACGCAACATGCCATCGACCTGGAAGTGGTCGCTCCCAACCTGGTCGCCACGGGAGACGGTCCGACTCGGCGTTTTCTCGGTCGACCAGCAACGCATCGATTCGCAATTCGAAATTCCGGAACGGCAACGGCCACCAACGTTGAATTGGTATCGCGGCTACCAAGCGGGTTGAAATATGTGGAAGCCAACAATCGTGGTCGCTACGATGAGAACTCACACGCCGTCTATTGGAGCCTGGCCGAACTGAGTTCCGGGCTGGTTGCCAACGTGGAAGTGACCACCGTTCCGACCGAGACCGGAAATCAAGACTTGAATTTTGAGGCGTCAGCGGACCTTGGCCAATCGACAAAAACCGCCTGTCAACTTGCGGTCGAACACCTGGTGGATGTTTTCTTTGATATCGACGATCTGGTCGATCCGATAGAAGTTGGTACCGATACCGCCTACCAATTGCGGATCGTGAATCAGGGAACCAAAACGGCGACCAATGTACAGCTCGCCATCGAATTTCCGCCAGGCATTCAGCCACTTGCGGTGGAAGGCAAAATCACCAGCGAAATTCGGGGTCAACAAATCGCCTTTTCTCCAATCACCAGCATGAATCCCGGTGACGAAATAGAAATCACCGTCAAGGCCAAGGGGATTACGCCCGGTGATCACCCGGTTTCTGTCAACCTGAAAGCTGATGGACGCGAAGTCAACGTCTCCAAGCAGGAATCTACTCGCGTCTATGCCGACCGGTAAATTGTCGCGGCGACGCGATACGAACCAACAGATGTGAATTTGCCCGTTCGTGTTTGTCGTTGTCGGGAATATTGTTTAGACTTGGAATAACCGGTGCGGTACCAACTGGATTTTTCTGGGCAATTGTCATTCGTTTCATTTCGTCGTTTGGCAATCAAATCATGAACTCCGACGATGTTCAATCTGCGGGTGTCGAACAGCTACTGGAACGGCTGAAGAACGGTGACGACACAGCGCGCGATGAGCTGATCGACTGCGCCAGCCAACGGCTGTTTAATTTAACACGTACGATCAAACGCGGCTTCAATCAAGTCAACCGCTGGGAACAGACGGAAGATATCTTCCAAAGGTCGGTGATCAAACTGCATCGCGCTCTGGGAGAAGTCGAAATCAGAGATTCGAGACATTTTTTTTGCCTGGCGGCAACGCACATCCGTCGCCAATTGATCGATCTCGCACGCCACTATGGTGGTCCTGAAGGAATCGGCGCCAATCATGCTACGCAGCTTGCTGGTAATCCAGAGCAGTCCCAGGCACCGTTGCATGGTGCCTACGATGCTGTCGATGCCGCCGTCGAAACGCCTGCCCAACTATCGCGGTGGTGCGAGCTGCATGAGGCAATTGAATCGTTGCCGGACGAACAACGCGAAACGGTTGAATTGCTGTTTTATAACGGACTTTCTCAGGACGAAGCGGCCCAATTGATGGGGGTCGGAGTTCGAACGGTAAAACGTTATTGGCGTTCCGCAAAATTGGCATTAGTTGAAAAACTGGGTGACCAATTGCCGGAGATACGATAGAAGCCTGCCAGAATACGATTGAAACTCAGGCTGCCTTGCCCATCCACTCGCTGCGACCGCAAAACGGATTGTTGGTTCCCTCGCACAGTCGCGAGATCGAGTAAATCTGGTTCCACCAATCGCCCAGAGCGGACCGGACGTCAGGTTGTCGCGAAACGTGACCACTGGTTATGCTTTGTAGCCAAGCCATTGTTCCGTTTGAAACTCCCCCCACGATTGCCCCGTCCCAGTGTTAAACTCCCGCAACATATTGCAGATTGAAGATCAACACTCGCTTAATGATTTTTGCGTCCGATGCGGCCTCAGCAGGTATGTTGCGCTCGATACCGAGTTTGTCTCGGAAAACCGCTATCGACCGGAATTATGCCTGTTGCAGGTTGCCAGTGACGACGAGATTGCCATCGTCGATACGCTGAAAATACGCGATTTGAATCCATTTTGGGATATGCTCACCAGCGGTGAACATACGACGATCACCCACGCGGCTCGCGAGGAATTTCTGTTCTGTTATCGAGCATGTGGACGGTGCCCAAAGAAATTATTTGATATTCAGTTGGCTGCGGCATTTGTCGGTTTTGAATATCCGGCTTCCTACAGCAACCTTGTGACCCAAATTACCGGTGAATTCATCGTCAAAGGGGAAACGCGAACAGATTGGAAAAATCGACCCCTGTCGCAGCGGCAAATCAGCTACGCAATTGCCGATGTCGAGTACTTGCATCCATTATGCATCCAGTTGTCCGAGTTGTTGGATTCAACTCAGCGTACAAACTGGTATTTCGAGGAAATCGAATCTTGGATCAAAGCCCTGGTTCAAATCGAATCGGAACCGCAGTGGCACCGCGTCAGTGGTGCTTCCAAATTGAATCGACGATCGCTGGCAAGCCTGCGCGAGCTGTGGCTGTTACGCGACGCTCAGGCACAGAATTCAAACCGCTCCCCGAAACGGATAATTCCGGATGATCTGCTGATTGAGCTCGCCAAACGGGGGTCCCCCCAGCCGGCAAGTTTCAAATCGATTCGAGGTTTTGAAAACCGGGTCCATCGGGATTTGATGAGTTTGATTGCCGAGGCGATTCAGCGGGCCAACGATTTGCCAGACTCGAAATTGCCGGGCAAGATGGATCGAGGCAAAAGCATTAATTTGGGACTCCTTGGCCAGTTCCTTACAACGATTTTGGGTGTCGTCTGCCAGCAACAGAAAATCGCACCGAATCTGGTTGGCACGGCTCAGGACTTGCGGGATCTTGCAGCTTGGCGATTGGGTCAGATTCCCAGGAAAAACGTCCCTTGTATGTCGACAGGCTGGCGAGCAAAAATCGTGGGCTCTACGATCGAAAAGGCCTTCGATGGAACAATCGCTCTGCGCGTTGATAACCCTTCTTCGGCACAGCCGCTTTCGATTGAAGAATTGAAGCC
>JBGSXT010000017.1:0-11044 GCA_041751295.1 Mariniblastus sp. | reverse complement strand
TTCTCACTGAAGCCGGGATTCCCGACGGCGTGTTCAATGTCGTTCACGGCGATCGGGAATGCGTCGAGACGCTGTTGACACATCCCGATGTCGCGGCGATTTCATTCGTCGGTTCGACTCCAATCGCAAAGTATATTTATGAAACCGGAACAGCAAACGGCAAACGTGTTCAGGCGGCGGGTGGTGCCAAAAACCATTTGATCATCATGCCCGACGCCGATCTCGATCTTTCAATCAAAGCTCTGGCGCTGTCTGCGTTCGGATGCGGGGGGCAACGCTGCATGGCGGGCAGTATTGCGGTTGCGATTGGCGACATCGGCGATCCGCTGGTGGATGGCCTGCGCGAATTGGGCAGTCAATTGCGAGTTGGTCCAACCGATGGCAATGAGGATGTCGATATGGGGCCGCTGATTCGCCGCGAACATGTCGATCGGGTGGCTGGTTACATGGACATTGCCCGGCGGGAGGGCGCGACCGTGGCCCTGGATGGTCGGCAGGATTTTGCCGGCGATGGATTTTTCATTGGGCCCAGCATTGTCGATCAGGTTCAATCGCGAATGCAGGTCGCAACCGACGAAATTTTTGGACCGGTCTTATCGGTGATCCGCGCCGAGTGTCTTGAAAGTGTACTGGAAATCGGCCGCGCCTGTCGGTTTGGCAATGGTGCCTCGATATTCACTCGCGACGGGTATGCCGCCCGCCAATTCAAACAGCATTTCAATGCCGGTATGATTGGCATCAACGTCGGCGTGCCCGCGCCGATGCCCTGGTTTCCTTTCACCGGCTGGAATCAGTCGTTTTTTGGAGATCTGCACATCCAGGGAACGGAAAGTGTTCAGTTCTATACCCGGCAGAAAATGACGCTCACCCGCTGGTTCGAATCTGCCGCTGATTCCCATCACGACCCGGTCTGGAAGTCGGAACGAAAAGTCTAGTGCAACGCGGAGTGGTTCTGCCCATTTGTTGTACTAAATAACGCCTGCCTGCAAATACGATGACCGTTGCATCGAAGATTAAGCCCGCAACTGACATCATGCAAGTCATCGGCGCGCGGACACACAATCTGAAGAATATAAATGTCGATATTCCGCGGAATTCGTTCGTTGTCATCACCGGCAAGAGCGGTTCAGGAAAGAGTTCCTTGGCGGTCGATACGGTTTTCGCCGAAGGCCAGCGACAGTACATCGAAAGCCTGTCGTTGTATGCCCGTCAATTCTTTGACCAATCGTCGGTCACGGATGTCGATCATATCGAAGGCCTGCAGCCAACGATCTGCATCAGCCAAAATCGGGGAACAGCCAATCCGCGAAGTACTGTTGGAACGCTGACTGAGATTTACGATTTTCTCCGGTTGTTGATGGCTCGGGTGGGCACGATCCGCTGTAGCCAATGTGAACACCCCGTAACACCGCAGACGATCGATCAGATTTGTGATTCGATTCGGTCGCTGCCCTCCAATTCGAAAGTGATGGTTCTGGCGCCGATCGTGGCCGGCCGAAAAGGTCGGCATGCCGATATATTCGAGAAAATCCGCAAGGAACGCCTGGTCCGCGTTCGCGTCGATGGCCAACTGCACGACATTGACAACGTGCCGGTTTTGGCTATCCGTCAGAAACACGATATTCAAGCAGTTACGGATCGGCTGATCGTCCGCACAGGGATTGAAATCCGATTGCGGGAATCGATTGAGTTGGCGATTCGGCTGAGCGACGGCACAGTTCAAGTCAGTTACCGGGAATCGGACACTGCGGAGTGGCAGGAACGGTTATTTAGTACGAAGTTCGCCTGTGCTTCCTGCGGAACCAGCGCTGCTGAAATCGAACCGCGAACGTTTAGCTTCAATAGTCCCTTCGGGGCCTGCCAATCCTGTGATGGAATTGGCCAGCTCGAATCGTTTGAGATTGAACGTGTCATCCCGGATCGGAGTCGATCCTTGGACCAAGGTGCGATTGCGGTTTGGAGCCAATTGCCAAAAACGGATCGAGACAAGCGATTAAAACTTGTTCAACCAGTTCTTGAAAGTCTGTCATTTTCCAGTTCCCAACCTGTCCAGAAAATGAATCAGGATGCGTGGTCGACGTTTCTTCACAGCTCGGACAAGGGCCGACCTGGGTTGTTGGCGGTGTTGAACCGGGAGTTGTCAGTTTGTGTTGACGAAGACGAACGGGAACAGCTCGAAAGTTTTCGGGGGCAAATTCAATGCACATCATGCCACGGCACTCGATTGAACCCGGCCGCCAATTCGGTCTTCCTCCACGATCATTCCATCAGTCAAAGTTGTGCATTGCCGTTGAACGATGCGTTTTGCTTTTTCGATTCGATTTCGTTTGCAGCGGTTCAGCAGGAAATTGCCGAGCCAATACTGGTCGAAATCAAACATCGATTGACTTACCTGTTGCAGGTCGGCCTTGATTACCTGACGATTAGCCGACCGGCGAACACATTGAGCGGCGGAGAATTGCAGCGAGTCCGTTTGGCATCGGCAATCGGCAGCGGTTTGGCTGGTGCCTGTTACGTTTTGGATGAGCCCAGCATGGGACTGCATCCGCGTGACAACGATCGGCTGATCGCTGCGATTCGTGGTTTGCAGGCCAAGGGCAACAGTCTGATTGTTGTCGAACACGACGAAGCGATCATTCGGTCGGCCGATCACATTATTGATATCGGTCCGGACGCCGGTAACAACGGTGGCTATGTCGTAGCCCAGGGTACTTGCCACGACATCGAAATCGAAACGAAAAGTTTGACGGGCAAGTACCTTGCCCGGCGACTGCAGATTGACCGGCATCAGCGGCAGCAATTGCTCAATGTTGAAAAACTGTCTATTCGAGGAGCACGAGGCCTGAACCTGAAAAGCGTCGATGTCGATGTACCGATTGGCACGCTGACATGCGTGACAGGCGTCAGCGGTTCTGGCAAAAGCTCGCTGGTTTACCGTACATTGGCACCGGCAATCAAACAGCGATTGGGATTGGTAACCGTCGCGCCGCTCGAGTTCGAGAGTATCGACGGTGTCGGCCAAATTGGCAGATTGGTTGAGTTCGACCAGCGTCCAATCAGTCGAACGCCGCGAGGTTGTGCCGCGACCTATACCGGAGTGCTGGACGATATTCGTAAAGTGTTCGCAGCGACCAAAACGGCCCGACAGCGGGGATTCACGGCTTCCCGGTTCAGCTTCAATTCCAAAGTCGGCTGGTGCCCGACTTGTGAAGGACACGGTCTGCGCCGGATATCGATGAAATTCATGTCCGATGTGCATGTCGTCTGTGAAGCCTGCAATGGCGTGAGATTTAATGCGGCCACGATGCAGGTTCGCTTTCGGGAAAAAACGATCGCGGATGTGTTGGCCATGAGTGTGTCGGAAGCGTTGTTGGAGTTTGCGGCGTTTCAGCATGTGACGCAAAAACTGCAATGCCTGGCAGATGTCGGACTGGGATACCTGTCAATCGGTCAGCCTTCCACGACTCTATCGGGCGGCGAGGCCCAACGCATCAGGCTAGCGACTGAGCTGGCAAAGACTCAATCCGGCCATTCGCTGTATTTGCTCGACGAGCCGACAACGGGTTTACATTTCGCCGACGTGCAAATGCTGCTCAATGTATTGTCTTCGCTGGTCGAAAACGGAAATACCGTGATTGTTATCGAGCACAACCTCGACCTGATTCGCAACGCCGATTGGGTCATCGATCTGGGCCCGGAAGGTGGCCAGCTCGGCGGACAGGTCATTGCCTCCGGTACGCCGAACCAGATTGCCGCCTGTGCGGAATCCCATACCGGACAGAGTTTACGATCCCATTAATGCGCCGCTCCAAACATAACTGCGTTGATGAACAATCGCTGTAGCGAAGGATACATGTCGCGGAAATTCGGATCGTCGGTGAACGCGATCAAGTTGCCCTGGTCAAGTTCGCGATGAACGACAAAGGGTGTCTTGGCCAACAGTTCCAGACTCTTCGGCCAACAGAATCCGCTGGTCAGCAGTCGATCCTTGTCGACGAACGTCACCAACGATCGGCCCCCTGTTTCTGACGTCGGAGACAGAATCAGGTTGCCGCTGTAGAAAACATCCAACGATTCGTCGTAGCTATAAGTCACCCAATGTTTTTGAAATACGACCGCATGCAGAAACGCACCGGGCGCGATGTCAGGTGCAATCTTTTCCGGTTTGTCGTCGTCACTTTTCTTTTCGTCAGATTTTTTCTCCACTTCCACTTCCCGCTCGACGATTTCGTTCTTGAGCAATCCAATTCCTTTGCCTGCCGCCCAGCCAGTGGCACCGCGAAGTGTAATCAATGTTCCGCCAGATCGAATCCATTCTTCCAACTTTTTGGCACGTCGTTCGTCGAATCCGGTCGCCTTGTTGTATTCACCATCTGGCAGAACGATCGTGTTGAATTTGCTCAAATCAATTGATTCAAAATCATTTCCATTGACCCTTGTCGTCGGATACATCAGCGTCTGATCGAACAGATGCCAGGTGTGGCCAGACGAATAATTCGTGGGGCGATTAACGACCAACAGGATCTTTGGCGGCCGGACCCAATGGACATCAGGTCCACCCATATGTGCTCCTTCTTCAACAAAGGCCGAGTCAGTGGCGACGACATCCGTCAGACCATGTTTCTGGATGGCCGATTGAAGCCGCAGTTTCAAGTCGGACGGATTGCCGGCAACTTTGACGATCAACGTTCCCCGCTCATAATCCCGGCTATTGATCCGGAAGGGCTCATCCGTTACATGAACGCGCACGCCGCCCTGGATCAGCGAAGCCATCGCACTCACGGCTGCGTCTGTTCCCGGAATCAGCCACGCGACTCTTGCCGCAGCAAGTTCTTTCGCCTGGGACTTTTTCTGCGGTTCCCAAAGTTCGCTCTCGACATTCAGACTCTCGCCCGTTGCCAGCGTTTCTACATCGAAGGCCAGCGGCATCGACCATGCAGTGACATCGTAGATTTCATTGGCCAGCCGCAGCTCATTGCGTTCCAATTGCCGCCTCAGAAAACTTTCATCCATATCGACGTGACGGTCCAACAACGCGCGCAACAGCCGACCGGCTGGCTGGGCGACCGGAATATGGAAGCTGCCGGAGGGAATTTTCCGACGTCGTTCTTCATCGCCGGCAATGTCGCTGCAGTTAATAGACAAGTCGCCCGATAACATGCGGACCTCAATGCCGTTACGTGCCAACATCGTGGCAAACCGTTCAGCCCGTTGCGGCCGATCGGTAGGAACAAAGTAGTGTTTGACAGAGCCTGACTTGCCAAGCTCGATACCCTTTGATCGATTTTCAAAAAAACTGTTCAGCAGTTCCGTTTTGTGGGATGCGGCGAATTCGAGCGTTGCCAGGGCACTGATGTAATGATTCCTGACGCCGTCCCGATAGGTCAACTCGGTTTCATCATCTCGGTCGACAACCAGCCCCCGAGAACTGGCTTGTTCCCATAATATTCCCAGTCCCCCCTGTAGTGTTGGCCATTCACTGCCGTAGCCCGGAAAGAAAGCGTCAAAAATCTCGCGTGTGACATATCCAAAACCGTAACGGTCAAACCAGCCGGCCTGGTGTTCGCCCAATCGCGAAAACCAGTTGTTTTGACTGGCGAGCAAATAAGGATTCTTCGGATCGGCAGCTGGCGGAAAGTAGAATGTGCTGTTCGCCCCCATCTCGTGGGCATCGACATAGATTTGCGGCTGCCATTTCAAGTAGGCAGCGACTTTCGACTGAACCTCCGTTTGACTTTGCAGAAACCAGTCGCGATTCATGTCAAACCAATAGTGATTCGTCCGCCCGCTGGGCCAGCGTTCGGTGTGTTCATTAGCATACGGATTACTTTGCAGAAAGTTTCCCCGTGATTCGCGAAAGACGTTTACGAACCGGTCGCGACCATCGGGATTCTGCAGCGGGTCGATAATCACGACCAGTTCCTGCAACAGAGCTTTCGTTTCCGCCCGTTGATCGGCAAGCAGGTGATAGGCCGTCAACAAGGCGGCGTCGCTGGGAGAAATCTCGTTGCCGTGAACACAGTAGGCCAGCCAGACGATCGCCGGCGCGTTTTGAATTAATCCGGCCGCATCGGCGTTAGACAGTGTTCGAGGATCGGATAGTGAAATGTTGTTCGACTGAATCGCGTCCAGTCGGGCAATATTGTCAGGGGAGGAGATAACCAGGTAGTTCAGAGAGCGGCCTTCGTATGATGTTCCATATTCAACGAGCCGCGTTCGATCGGGCGCCGCTCCTGCCAACGCTTTCAGATACCGTTCAATCTGGTAGTGACTGGATATCTCGTCCCCCCATCGATATCTCAAGGCTGCCTTGCTGTCCGGAATCTTTGGATCGGCAACCAACTCGGCAACCGGCAACAGCCACGTTTCTTCAACAGGCGGCGTGTCCTGGGCGCCGGAATGAACGCAAAGAAACAGAGTCAGAAACGATAGCAACAGTTTGTCCAACATGGAATTGTCAGTAACGGTCGGTGACAAGGGTCGTATTCAATTCCATCATAGTCCAAAGGGAACGGATTCGCGCAAAAGTTTGCGGCACGGCCGGTATTTTCAGTCCTGCCGAACGCTACAATATCGATCCTGTAAACGTTGTCAGCATGTTCTTGATATAACGGAACGAAATCGTGAACCAAAACAAAGCTTTCGTAGTCAGTGTTTTATTGATCTCGATCATGGCCAACCCATTCAAACCGATTTCCGCTCAACAGCCTGCGCCGCCTCGCGCGAAAAAGAATCCACGGCAGTTGCAAACACATGGTGATGTCCGCACCGACGATTATTACTGGTTGAACGATCGCGAAGACCCGGAAGTCGTCAGTTACCTGAATCAGGAAAATGATTATACCCAGGCGATGATGTCCGACGTCGCCGAGCTGCAGAAAAAACTGTTCGACGAAATTGTGGCCCGCATCAAACAGGATGATCAATCGGTGCCGTACGAAGATCGCGGCTATTTGTATTACACGCGGTTCAACGAAGGGGAACAATATCCGATTTACTGCCGCAAATCGGCCCAGGTGGAAGGGGAACCCGCAGAACAGATCATCCTGAATGTGAATGAATTGGCGGCTGGAAAACCGTTTTGCCAGGTTGCAGCGGTTGAGATCAGCCGGAATAACCAATTGCTAACCTATGCGATCGATTTTGTTGGCCGGCGGCAATTCACTATCGTTACCAAAAATCTTGAGACGGGTGAGAACCTGACAGACCGGATCGAAGGCGTGAATGGGTCGATTGAATGGGCGGATGACAACCAAACGCTGTTCTACACGCAAAACGATCCGCAGACGTTGCGTTCGTATCAGGTCAAACGGCATCAACTGGGCACCCCGGCGGCGGACGATACGGTGGTCTACGAAGAAACCGACGAAGAATTCAACTGCAGCATCTCCAAATCAAGGTCACGCGAGTACATCTTCATTGAATCGTCGCAAACACTCAGCTCGGAAGTCCGCATGTTGGCAACTGATGATCCGACAGGCGAGTTTGTGATCTTCCATCCTCGCGAACCGAATCATGAATACCACATTGATCATTTGAACGGCGAATTCGCCATCCGATCAAACAGCGACGCACCCAACTTCCGTCTGTTCAAAGCCAACGAACAGGATTGCAGCCGCGAATCGTGGAACGAAACGATTCCGCATCGCACCGATACCTTTCTTGAAGACTTCGATCTGTTTGAAAATCATCTTGTTACGTCCGAACGAACAAATGCGCTGACGAATTTGCGATTGATCGCCCACGATGGTTCGTCGGACGATTTGCTGCCGTTTGACGAACCGGCCTACGTCGCGTCCGCCAGTCCAACACCAGAACCGAACACACCGTGGTTGCGATACCAGTACACATCGTTGACGACGCCGCCCAGCACATACGAATACAACCTGCAAACGCGCGAAAACCGACTGCTCAAGGAGGAACCGGTCCTTGGTGACTTCGACCGGGCGAACTACAAGACCGAACGGGTTTGGGCTACGGCCCGCGATGGCTGCAGAATTCCCGTTTCGATCGTCTACCACAAACGGACCCCAATCGACGGTTCGGCACCCTGCTTGCAGTATGGTTACGGTTCGTACGGTGCGTCGATAGAACCCGCCTTCCAATTGACAGCCCTGCCGCTGCTTGACCGGGGGTTCGTCTACGCCATCGCCCATATTCGCGGCGGTCAGGAAATGGGCCGAGCCTGGTATGAGAATGGCAAATTGCAGAACAAGATCAACACCTTCACCGATTTCATCGATGTCGGCCGATTCCTGATCGAACAGAAATATGCCGACAAAGATCGCTTATACGCGCGCGGCGGCAGTGCTGGGGGACTGTTGATGGGCGCGGTCGTCAATATCGCACCTGAACTGTACCACGGTGTGATCGCAGACGTGCCGTTTGTCGATGTCGTCACCACGATGCTCGACGACACCATTCCGCTGACAACTTTTGAATACGATGAATGGGGCAACCCGAACGAAAAAGAATCCTACGATTACATGCTTTCGTATTCTCCCTACGACAATATTTCTGAACAGAAGTACCCCAACATTCTGGTCACCACAGGACTGCACGAT
The DNA here is from genome assembly GCA_041751295.1 of Mariniblastus sp. Classification (GTDB taxonomy): domain Bacteria; phylum Planctomycetota; class Planctomycetia; order Pirellulales; family Pirellulaceae; genus Mariniblastus. The sequence goes on along the minus strand of JBGSXT010000017.1, from coordinate 2,480 downwards.
TCTCAAGTTCAATATTGGGAGCCGGCCAAGTGGGTGGCGAAGCTGCGAGACCATTGGCAAGGAGATCATTTGTTGTTGCTCAAAACAAATATGGACGCCGGCCACGGCGGCGCATCCGGGCGTTTTGATCAATTCAAGATCGTCGCATTGAGGCATGCATTCCTGTTGAAGCTGGCCGGCATATCCAATTGATAGACTGGATTTGCCAGCAGGTCGGCTTTCCCAAACTGTCGGTTGGGTAGCAGACACGGAAAAGGTAGCCCGTCCTGCGTTGAATTGTCGGCTGCCGCTGGCCAAGTCGAATGATGGTATTGAATGCTTGCGGAAACAGACAGAAATAATCAACTTTATCGTGAATTTGACTGATTTGGATGGAGCGCGCCGCCGATGTCTGTCGCGTAAATAGCAGTCACTAATTCGGATCGACGGACGGGCGAAATTGGAGTTGTCGCCTGCCCCACAGCGAACAAAAAATGGAACTGGAATATGTCGCCGGAAGAAATCTTCTCGATCGCACTGGATAAGTATCCGGGGCACAAACGCCAGGCATTTCTTGATGAAGCGTGCGGTGGGGACACGAGCCTGCGCGCGGAGGTGGAATCGCTGCTCAAGGCCCACGAAGACGCAGGCAGTTTTCTGGTGGAACCTGTTGCGGAATGGACGGACCAATTCAATAGCGCAGTGGAAAATCCGCGATCAGAACTACAACCAGGCACCAGGATTGGCCCCTACGAGCTGTTGCAGATGATAGGCCGGGGAGGGATGGGAGTCGTTTATGTTGCCGAACAGTTGGAACCGGTCCAGCGCAAGGTAGCACTGAAGCTGATTAAATCCACGTTCGCCACAAGCAGTGTGATTGCCCGGTTCGAAGCTGAACGGCAAGCGTTGGCGATCATGGACCATCCCAACATTGCCCGAGTGATCGATGCCGGCTCGACGTCCGACGGACAGCCGTGGTTTGTGATGGAGCTGGTGAAGGGATTGCCAATTACCGAATATTGTGACCAGGCCAGGCTGGAGCCCCGGCAGCGGCTGGAGCTGATGATTCAAGTCTGTCAGGCGGTGCAGCATGCCCATCAAAAAGGGATTATTCACCGCGATCTCAAACCGTCCAATGTTCTGGTAACGGAATACGATGGTCGACCAGTTCCCAAGATCATCGATTTCGGCGTTGCCAAGGCCATCAATGTGCCACTCACTGATCTGACCTTGAACACGGATTTTGGCGCGGTCGTCGGGACACTGGAATACATGAGTCCGGAACAGGCGGGGCTGAACCAGCTCGACATTGATACGCGCAGCGATGTCTATTCGCTGGGAGTCCTGATCTACGAGCTGTTGACGGGAACGACGCCGTTCAACCGCGCTCAGCTCGGTGAGGCGGCGATTTTCGAAGCGCTCCGGCTGATTCGGGAAGTCGAACCACAGAAACCGAGCACGCGAATCAGTTCGACAGACCAGGCCCCTTCGGTAGCTGCACGTCGCAGTACCGAACCCGCCCGACTTTGCGGTCTTGTCCGAGGGGAACTGGACTGGATCTCGATGAAAGCACTCGACAAGGATCGAAGCCGCCGCTATCAGACCGCCAATGACGTCGCGGCTGACCTGCGCCGTTTTCTGGACAACGAACCAGTTCTGGCTGGCCCTCCTTCAACGGTCTACCGACTGCGGAAGTTTCTTGGCCGCAACCGGTTGGCCGCAAGTCTGTCGGCATTGGGCATTCTCGCGCTTGCGGTAGGTACGACGGGCACCACGATCGGCATGTTTCATGCCCAACGCGAACGCAATGAAAAAGAACTAGCTTTGAACGAAGTGCAAATCAAGAATGCTGAAACAACGATAGCACTTGCTGCGGAACAGCAGGCTCGCGCCGCAGCGGATGTGGCGACCGATAGGGCCGTTTCTGCACTGCAAACGTTGACCGATGAATCCGTCGACCGATTGCTGGCCGCCCAACCGGAACTTACCACCGCCAATCGGGAGTTTCTCAATCAGATTGTTTCCCAGCTGGCTGAATTTACGCGCGCGACGGACAACAGCTCCAAGGCCCGCGTTGTCCAGGCAGACGGTTTGAACCAGATTGGTAACTTGAAAGCGGCGATCGGCGACTACACCGGCGCGGTGGCAGCGTTTCGGGAATCAATCGCAATTTGGGAACCGCTCTGCGAAGAACGCCAGGACAAACCCGACTATCGCCGTGGCATGGGGGACGCGTGGAGCAATCTTGGCATTTATCTGGCCGTTCAAAAGCAATTCGCGGACTCGGAAGCAGCGCACCGCAAAGCGATTGAGATTCACGACGCGCTCGCGAGCCAGTTTCCGGAAAACATAAGCTACCAGATCAACGCCGCGAACTGCCGCAACAGTTTCGGAGTGATGCTGAAAGATGTTAAACGCAATGCCGAAACGATGGTCCAGTACGAGGAAGCATTGGAAATCTTTCAGCGGCTGATCACCATCCAATCCAACGATTCATCGAT
>JBGSXT010000016.1:0-2716 GCA_041751295.1 Mariniblastus sp. | reverse complement strand
GTGAGTGCCATTTCGCGCACGCCCCTATTCCCGATCCTTTCAGGATATTTCTAAAGTGAGTGCCGTTGCGCGCACGCCCCTATTCCAACAGCCCGTCCAGCTCTTCACGCAATCGAGCTAACAACCTCGATTTGCCTGCATAGATCGTCCAAACGCTGACACCCGTTTCTGCGGCGATTTCGGCAGCAGGCCGGTTTTCAATCACGTACTTGCGAACCGCTTCCCAGGTCGTTGGACGGAACTCGCTCTGCAAGACGTCCATCGCACTGGAAAACAGCGAGCGCCCGTATTCCAGATCCCAGGTCGAATCGGCATCCGACCTGGCGTCTGGAATCTGAGCTAGGACTGATCCGGTGGCGGCTCGTCTCGACACAGATTTTCGTCGAAAGAGTTCACGATGTCTGTTGAGTGTGATGGTCCGCAGCCAACTTCTGAAGCTTTTTTGGGGGTCGTAATGGAATTCGGGCAATTTGCGGAAGACGATCGCCAAAACTTCCTGAGTCAAATCGGCCGAGTCCTGTGACTGCAGACCCGTTTTCCGTGCCCAATGGAACAGAAGCGGCGTGTAGAGTTTGACGAATCTCGACCAGGCGTCCTGATCATTTGCTTTCTTCAGCCTCAGCAGCAGACTCTCGGAAGTACTATTCATGGAAACAATATCTCTTTGCCGTTTGTATCAGCATAATCCAATTCAGTTCCAGTTCCAAACTCCCAGTTCGACCCTTTCCTTTCATATCCGAAAAAGGACACCATCCGCAAAAGGACACCATCCGCAAAAGGACACCATCGGCGAGTGGACAGCATCGGCAAACGGAGTCAGCTGCGGAGCAGCGAAAGCGTAAAGCCCCGGGTGAAAACCCGGGGTTGGCGTGTCGTTTTTATCGCCAAGCCCCGGAGGGGCGACAGAAACCTGTAACTCCGTGTTTGAATCCGAAATCGATCAGCGCCCCAAAATTCCGGCTTGCAACTCCTTTTCCTGAATCGCGAATTGGCCCATCTCAGGACGGTCTCTATCGCATCAGACGCGACCATTGATACTCATCGGACGCCCAGATTAGCGTTCCGACCGATAACAGAACCATCAATGCCGAAAACGTAATCGGATGAATGAGTTCGATTCGTCGTTCGAACTCCACTCTTGCCGGACGATTCCAGTTGGTCAAATTGACCCAACCGATCCGAGTCTTGCGCCATTTGGATTCACCCGGTTCTTGGGCAAACAGCGGATCCGTGATGACCAGTGAAGCGTGTGTGAGTACCGGCGGCTCGAATTCGGCACAGGCGACCACGATCAGCAATGCCAGAATCACCAACCGGCAGGACTGGATTGGCATCGACAGAGAGGACCGGTGATTTCGAGCAAGTGGGAGGGAAACGGACATACCCATGTGTCCAGCAAACAAAATGCCCATTGAGTGAGGTTCGCCTCGGATCACTGTCATTCGACTGGCAAACCACAGATACACGGCATTTGTTGAATCAGAAGTAACAAACGCTGATGTTCCGAAAAAGGAACAACGGGAAAAACGTTGAAGAATATCAACCTGATCCTGTCCATTTGTTGCGTTCCGAAATCAAATCCAGGCAAACGAAGGACTTCAGGTCGACAGCAGCAAACCGGACGCACGGCAAAAAAACCAGAAAACCGGGCAACTCAATTTCGAATTCTAACTGCCTGATTTCGCTGGAGTTACAAACAAAATCTGGCGACTTAGCCAACAGACCTCTAATTTGTGAGTAGAATTGATTCATTGAAGTCAACAAGTTTCTTGTCCATTGATGGTGCGATGAGAACCGCCGAACGAATTCAGCAAAAACAGCTGATCCGAACTGCTGAAGGGTACCTTGATCTGATCATGGCCTTTGACGACTGTTGGCCCTTGGACCAACAGAATCGAGAACGGCTGGCGTCGCAAGCCATTGAATCGCTCGACAAAATCAAATCGCCGCTCGGGCACAAGCCGTACATTCTGTTTTTGAAGGGTCAGGCCGCGCGGACCTGTGGCCGGATTCAACAAGCTGTCAATTATCTGCAACAGTCTGCGCAACTTGATCCGGAAAACATTCACACCTTTCTAGCGCTGGGCTGGTGTTACAAAAGGATTGATCGGACTGATCTGGCGATCGAGGCGATGGAGACCGCTGTGCAGATCGATAATGAGAGTGCCATAGCGCATTACAACCTGGCCTGTTATTGGGCACTGGCTCAGCAAGTCAAGTTGGCCGTCCTGCATCTGTCGAACGCCTTTGACTTGAATCCTGTCTATCGCGATTTCGTGGAACACGAATCCGATTTCGACGCCATCCGGAACGACCCCGATTTTCTCGCCAGCTTGGACATGATCGTTTAGTACCGCGCTCATTTTTTGCGATTGTCGGGCGTTCGTCAGAAAAAAATTTCCGACGGGTGATCTGGCAACGGATCGTTTCGGGTCCCGATTATGCCGGATGATGATCGTGAAAATTTTCACAAGTGATCATTAGCATGTCCGATTCGCGTTACGGTTCAGACTTTAGTTTTTGCAATCGAAAAAAAATAGGGTAGGATATTACCAGTTTGAATCATTAATTCGACCGGAGTATTTCAATGGCATCCGTGCAACCCAAATCAATTGTTGCGGCCGACATCATGGCCAAGCGTCTGATCACGCTGTATCCGGAAATGGATGTCTTCAAGGGGATCGAAATTCTGGTCAAAAACAGGATTTCCGGTGCG
>JBGSXT010000015.1:0-3721 GCA_041751295.1 Mariniblastus sp. | reverse complement strand
CCTCCCGGCGGGCGCAGGGCGATTTCACCAAACAGGACCGTTTCGTTTGTCCAGTAGAACTCGGCGTGCGTCAGCCCCCAGTTCAATCGCAACGCCTCGATCACCTGGCGGTTGATTGCCAGGGCTTTGTCGATCACGTGCTCCGGAATGTTGGCGGGCACTATATTGGCATGAGTCTTGACGAGGTAGTTTGTTGTGCTGGTGAACTGGATTTTTCCATCGCGCACAAACGACTCGATGCTCATCTCGTTGGCATCAACGTAACGTTCATACATCAACCCGCGTTCGTTCCGGGATTCAATTTCCTGCGGGCTGCAAGCAATGGAAAGACCTCTTCCTCCGGAACTCCTCCGCCGCTTGGCGACAACCCTGGGACCCAGCTGATCGTAGATGGACTGTGCGGAAAGAGCATCGGCCTGGGTGAGAAAATCCGTTACCGGGACACCGCTGATTCGCATCAGCGATTTCATTTTCATTTTGTCGCTACAACGCAATGCAATCGAATCTTTTGACCGGCGCGCATTCAATGCCCGGCGGCAGACCGAGGCGACATAGACCGAACGTTCGGTCCCGCCGATGACATGCGTAAACGGACCCAACACGGCAAACCTTTGCGCGACAAACAGGCGGATGTCCGTGCCATTGGCCGGGAACGGGTCGGAGCACCAATACAGGCACTTGGGACGTCGCTTGGTTGGCCCCTCATGCCAAACAGCAAATGGAATTCCCAATCGAATCAGAGTTGCTGAAACCGGCGGGCGGTGTCCTACCACCAGAACACGAATTCCAGCCAGCTCGGGCGTCTCAGGCGCGAGTTGAGTTTGAATCAACGTCATGAAAATTTCGCGATCGGGTTCAACCTGTCCGAAACAAAGCATGGCTGCTGGCAGCAGCGGCCACGAGCCAACGGTACAACCAGATTGTGATTATTCAAACGGCCAAAACAATGGGATCAAGGCAATTGCCACCAGCCCCAACAGCAAGTTCAGAGGCAATCCAATACGAACGTAGTCGCTAAACCGGTAGCCGCCGGGACCATAGACCATCAAATTGGTTTGGTAACCAATCGGAGTTGCAAAGCTGGCAGACGCGGCCAGAACCAAAGCCATCAGAAATGGGCGCGGACTGACTTCATACAATTGTGCGGTCTCGAGACAGAACGGAAAAATCAGAACGGCAGCCGCATTATTGGTGATGACGGCCGTGACAATGGAAGTGATCAGATAAATCGCGGCGAGCGCTGCCAGTGGACCCATATTCTGTGTGGCATTTACCAGTGCCTGCGCCAGTACTTGGGCGACGCCCGATTTTTCCAGGGCAATTCCAATCGCGAACGCCGCCGAAATCGTAATCAGGACTTGCCATTCAATGCTGCGTCGCGCATCACCGACCGAAATGCAGCCACAAAGAACCATTAATACCGCCACACTGGTTGCTGCCAGCACGGGCGAAACAAACTCGCCGGTCATCAGAATCAGCAGCAGGACAAACAGCGTCAGTGCCAATCCGGCCCGGTCTCGGCGCAACGGTCGCCATTGTTGCACGTCGCTGATCAAGTAAAACGCCGGGTCATTGTTATGGGCTCGCCAAAAATGTGATGGCGTCTGGAGCAACAGTGTATCGCCGGCACGCAGTCGAATGTCTCCGATTTTTTGTCCCAGTCGGCTACCACCCCGATGCACGGCCACAATCGCGGCGCCGTAATGGGCGCGAAAATCCGCATCTCGAATGGTCTGACCAACGAGCGGTGAAGATTCGGAAATGACTGCTTCACAGATCCTCCGCTGACGCAGTTGTTTGGAAGTCACCTCGTAGCTGGGATCAGCCGAGGGAAGCAGTCCAGGAATCTGCTCCAACTCCACGATACTGCTAACAATTCCGGTAAAAACCAGTCGATCGCCGGATTTGAGCACGTCGCTGGGGCGCACCGGACCAATGATTCGATCCTCTTCTTCACGGCGAATTTCGATCAGATACAACCCCGGCAGGCTTCGCAGGCCAGCCGTTTCAATCGTTTTACCGATCAGGCGACACTTGGCTTCCACAAGCACCTCGATCAAATACTCGCGACGCGAATCACTCAGTTGTTCCAGCAGTTCTTTGCGTTCTGGCAACAATCGGGATGCCAAACAGTACAGGTAGGCAACACCGATCAGAGCATAGGGAACACCAATCACGGAAATTTCAAACATTCCAATACCGGGTATATCGTGATCGAGCATGAGTCCATGGACCACCAGATTGGTCGACGTTCCAATCAATGTGCAGGTGCCACCAAGGATTGCCAGATACGAAAGGGGGATCAGCACTTTCGAAGGGGACACATTGTTACGTCGACACCAGTTGAGAAGCATCGGCATGAACATGGCGACGATCGGAGTGTTGTTCAGAAATGCCGACAGGGGCACTACGACAGCCGATGTTCGCCCTAGAAGGTCTCGTTCCGAACGGGCAGGGCCCAACAACCAGGTGCCGATAAATTCCAGCACGCCCGTTTCCTGCAAAGCGGCCGCGATCACGAATAAAACGGCAACGGTGAGCATGCCTTGATTGGCGAATCCCGCAAAGGTCTCATCCGGAGTAATGATCCCGAACAACGCCAGAAAAACAGCCGCCCCGACGAACACCAGATCGGTCGCCGCCCATTCGCCCATCAGGACAATTAGCACGACAACCACGACAACTATTGTCAGCCACCCATCCCAACCCATTGTTTTCCCACCTGAAATAAATGTGCGGTTAGACCAACGGATTTGAATATAGATAACATTTCAATTGCTGGTCACCAGACATGTGAGTCCAGCAGCCACGGCAGCCAATGTATTTGAAGACGTAGATTTGGGGAAAATAACAAAGGCGTGCGATTTTGAATAGACGACTCGCGATTGTTTGGAGCGCTAAATGACAAATGTCCATACCTGTTTGCCCATTAGCGACTTGAAGAAATTCGGGCAAATTTTGGGGTTTTTTGTCAAACTGCTCCTCAAGCGGTTTAATCCGGGGTGTCGATTAGTAGTTGGCAAGCAATGAAATGCGCGATCAAGTTTTTTCGCTGCTGGGGGCGAAACGAGTTTTCAAATCCCCCAATTCCAGCTAGACTGTGCAATTCACTGATCCGTCGGAAACGGATGCCAACAAACTTATGGACGAACTTGTGACATCCGATGATCCGGATCGAGTGTCGGAGCAATGATTACTGCCCATGCCTGATATTTTTGATAAGTGCGACGAATTTTGGGCGCGAATGAAAAAAGTCGCCGGCGAACATTTTGATTCGTCGCTGAGTACTTTTTTTCGCCAATTTCCCACCACCAATTGCCTGCCAGTCATCAAAATCGATGGCCAGGAATATTTGCAAATCGCCACCAACGACTATCTCGGGCTGGCAACACATCCCGAAGTCATCAAGGCCGAGTTGGAAGTGACGGCGATAAATGGTTTGGGCACTCCGTTGGGTGCCCGTCCACTGACCGGCAACACGCCGGAACACATGTTGCTCGAAAAGGAGTTGGCTGAATTTCGGCGGACGGAATCGGCGTTAGTGTTCAACCTCGGATTGGGAGCGATGTCGGGCACAATCGCCTGCCTGGTAGGCCGTAAGGAACGGGTTTTTGTGGACGCTTATGCCCACGGCTGTTTGCATGATGGCGCTAAGTTGTGCAAAGGCGAGGCGACCTGGTTTGGACATAACGATCTGGACGATTTGGAAACGCAGCTGAAA
>JBGSXT010000014.1:0-2573 GCA_041751295.1 Mariniblastus sp. | reverse complement strand
GCCAGTTTTTTGATACGGCAACCCGCCGCCAATCCGCCGTATTCCAACTTTTGAGCAAACCCTGTGCCGCAATGGCTGGCCGAAACACGGATTGGCCCGGAGATCTAATTTGAAGAATCCGCTGACAACTGACATTTCCGGACAAATGATTCTGTTGGGAACCGGCACCAGTGTTGGGGTTCCGGCACTTGGTTGTTCGTGCGCCGTCTGCCAAAGCAAACATCCACGAAACAATCGCACCCGGTCCAGCGCTATCTTGGGCCTGCCCGAGGGGAATCTGCTGATCGATACGTCACCCGATCTCAGACAACAACTGTTGCGGGAAAAGATCGGAATCGTTCACGCAGTTGCTTACACCCACGAACACACCGACCACCTATTCGGATTCGATGACTTGCGACTGTTCCAGTTCTATCTGGGACATGCAGTGCCGATTTACTGCAACGAGCGAGTGGACCGTCGATTGAGAACCGCGTTTGGATATGCCTTCTCCGGCGACGAAACAACGCATGTCGGTGCAACCCCACTGGTCGACATCCACCTGATCGATCACGAACCATTTCAAGTATTGGGAGCCACCATCATTCCCGTTCCACTGAAACATGGTCCGAATTTTGAGGTGCTCGGCTTTCGCGTTGGCAATGTCGCCTACTGTACCGATGTCAGTCACATTCCCGCCGCCAGTATGTCGATGCTGTGCGGCCTCGATACGCTGGTCCTGGATGCCCTGCGACCAGAATCCCACATCACACACTTGAGCATCGCCGAAGCGACTGAAATCGCCATCGAACTCGGCGCGCGTCAAACCTGGTTCACTCATTGTTCCTGCCACATCGACTACGAAACCGTCAACGCCCAACTCCCCCCCGGCATCGCACTCGGCTACGACGGCTTGAGCATCAGACTGATTTAGATTTCTGAGGTGGCCCGCTCCCCGCCGAATTCACTTCGGTGAAAGCAATGATCTGGGTACTAAAACTTGAGCGCAAATAATCCAGCCAGCGAAGAATGTACCGGCCACTGATCGAGAAGAATCGGTTGGATGATCCAAACGGAAAGACTTAAGGTACCAGTACCTTTTTTTGTGACCAGTTTAGCGATTGGCGCTGTTCGGCATTCATGGGACGTTGACTGGCAGTTTTATGTGGTAAACACTCACTTCTCGCAGGCTGGGGACGGTGACAGACACCGTGTATTCACCGTAACCCGAAACTTCAGTGAGGTTTGGCGTGAATTACCTCGCTTACGTGTCGGATTACGATTGGCTTGTGTGAAATGCGGGTTTGGAGCGCAGCAGGAATCGCTTAATCCGTGCTACGGTATATTTTCGGCTGCTGTTCGCTTTGGAAAAAATGACGCGAGCATCGCCAGCCCGCCGAGTGCGGATACAGCGTAAAGGGTGTATGAAATATACTTCAGGTAGCTGGATTGTTTTTGGTAACGGACCTCGCTGGATTCCTGCCAATCGGGAAGTCCTCGAGCGGTCAATGCGTCCCAAACATTCCAAAGTTGGCCTGGTGACGCCTTCTCAATCTGTTTCATCAGCAATTCGAGTTCCTGTTTGGCTGTCGATTCTCTGGTCAGACTTTGTGCGTACCTGCCGAGTGCGACGGCCAGAATGGCGGCGAGGACGGCGACGAGCAGTCCACCGGCAAATAGCATGGATCTGGTTTCGTTTCGAGTCTGAGTTTTTGGCCCGGTGGGCGAATCGATGACGGGCAACAACCTAATGTCCCGCAAACCGGGCAACTGGTTCGGAATTTCACAGATCGGACAATCCAGACTCATTCCGGCTTGTTGCTCGCTGACGCGAAACGGCTTGCCACATTGGGTGCAGTTAAAAAGAAATTGGCCAGTCATTGATGATCTTGAACAGCGAAATAGCGGGTTTTTTGTTCAAATTCTGATTCAAATGAGGAATTGGCGAAAACCAATTCCAGCACACGTTTGTTTCAGACAAGTCGTGCCTCGATCGAATTTGGCGGAGCAACGATGGACTATGCTATCAATCAAAATACTTCCGGTCGATCAGAGGTTTGAAGCAAATAGTCCGTCGAAAATCAGTCAATTCACGATATTCCTGCTGGACCCGGAAATGGCCTTAGTTACAATTCAGGAACCGTGATCCAAATGCTCCTGCTGTTCATTCAGCCAAATGTCTGAACGACTTCGTTCAGTTATTTGATTCTACATCGAGCCATCGTTTCACGGAGCAGGTTTCCATTGAAACCAACCCGAAATGGGTACCCGGAAATCGGGAACACGTGAATGATTCTGAAACTTGGACAGGTTCACTCACCATGCAGTGGGAGATTATTGGTTGTGATTGGATCCGTCGACTGCCAACTCTGCTTGCGCAATTCAACAACTTGAACACATCCTTTTGGGTACGAACTCGGTAATCGACACGTCCCCGTGGAATTGCGATTGTGTTGTTGTGGTAGTGCAAAATGGGTTCCGGATCGAAACGGCTTGTCCGAATTTTTGATGTTCCTGCCTGGCAATCAGGTGGAAACTGTTTGCCAATCGGAATCTTTTTACAAATTGGTTCAATTCGCGGGCAATATTCAATT
>JBGSXT010000013.1:0-2860 GCA_041751295.1 Mariniblastus sp. | reverse complement strand
ATATGTTTTCTACGAAGGTCCACCGACGGCCAACGGCAAACCGCATCCCGGCCATTGTCTGACCCGTGCCATCAAAGATCTGTTTCCGCGTTACAAGACGATGCAGGGATTCTATTGCGAACGCAAAGCAGGCTGGGATACACATGGCTTGCCGGTCGAAGTCGAAGTCTGCAAAGAACTGGGGATCCACTCCAAAGAAGAAATCGAAAGCTACGGGATTGAGCCTTTTATCCAGAAATGCCAGGCCAGCGTCTGGCAATACATGCGGGAATGGGAACGATTAACCCAGCGGCTTGGTTTTTGGGTGAAGCTGGACTACGCGTACGTCACGTATCACAGGTCCTATGTCGAATCGGTTTGGTGGTCGCTTAAAAACCTGTTCGATCGTGGACTGCTGTATCAGGGCCATAAAATAATCTGGTGGTGGGCCCAAGGGGGCACCGCGCTGAGCAGTGGCGAAGTTGGCCAGGGTTACAAGACAGTGATGGACCCCAGCGTTTACGTGTTGTTCCCACTGCTCGATCGGGAAAACACCAGCCTGCTGGTTTGGACAACCACCCCGTGGACGCTCCCTTCGAATCAATTTGCAGCGGTCCATCCGGAGATCGAATACGCGACGGTCTACGACGCCGATCTCGATCACCATCTTGTATTCGCCGCAGACCTGGTCGAAACGATTGCCGGCAAAGTCAAACGCGAGCTGCAAACCAAGTCGACCTGCCGAGGTTCGGAGCTGATTGGGCTCCGCTACCAGCCACCGTTTGATTTCTATTACAAGACTCTGGGGCAATCCGAAGGTGATCTGGTTGATGGTGGCAGGCACCCTATTGCCTGGCGAATCACTTCAGCTGACTTTGTGACCACGGACAGCGGTACAGGCGCCGTTCACGAAGCTCCAGCGTTCGGAGAAGTTGATTTCGAATTATTGATGAATGAACAGAAAAGATTCAAAGTTGGCCAGGGGCCGAACATGATCTGTGCGGTCGCCCCCAACGGCCGATTCACGGATGAAGCACCGGATTTCGAGGGGCAATGGGTCAAAGACGCCGACAAACCGATCGTGCGGCACTTGAAAGATGCCGGCAAACTGTACCATCAGGAACAATACCAACACGAGTATCCGTTTTGTTGGCGGGCCGAAGAAGATCCATTGATCCAGTATCCACGCCGCAGCTGGTTTATCCGGACCACGGAATTCAAGGATGAAATGCTGGCCAACAACCGGCAAATCAATTGGCTGCCGAGTCATATTCGCGATGGCCGGTTCGGAAATTTCCTGGAAAGCAACGTCGATTGGGCGTTGTCCCGCGAGCGATACTGGGGCACTCCACTGCCGATCTGGAAATGCGACATTACCGGGAAACATGAAGCCATCGCCAATTATGATGAATTGCTTTCCAAGCCAGGCATTATCGGTACCGAAGTCTGGGAAGCGGCCAAAAAAGCCAACCCGAATCTGCCCGACGATCTGAAAGTCCATAAACCGTATATCGACCATATTACCTACCAATCTCCGTTCTCCCCCGAATCGCGAATGACTCGCGTGACGGAAGTTATCGATTGTTGGTACGACAGTGGCGCGATGCCGTTCGCCCAATGGGGTTATCCACAGCAGGGAAAAGATCGATTTGAAGAACAGTTTCCCGCCGACTTTATCAGCGAAGCAATCGATCAGACGCGCGGCTGGTTTTACAGCCTGTTGGCGATCAGCACACTCCTGTTTTCCGATGACGGCGACAGTTCATCGACGCCGTATCCGCACCCGTTTCGCAACTGCATCGTGCTCGGATTGATGCTTGGCGAGGACGGCCAAAAAATGTCCAAAAGCAAACGCAACTATCGTGAGCCCCAGGAAATTTTTGACAAGTATGGAGCGGATGCGCTGCGCTGGTATTTCTACGCCAATCAACCGCCATGGACTGCCATCCGGTACCGCGAACAATCGATCCGCGAAAGCATTCCAGAATTCATACTGCGGTTCTGGAATGTCTACAGCTTTTTTGTGCTGTACGCGAATATTGATGGCTTCGATCCGACAGGCAGTTTCGTTGTCGATCAATTGACTGCTGTTGAATTTGCCAATCATCCGACATTTCGGTCGCCGGTCGAACGAGGTGAACTGGATCGCTGGATTCTGAGCGAATTGAATCGGACGGTTGCCGCAGTCGTAGCTGCGATGGACACATACGACAATTACGCGGCGACCCGACTGCTGACTGATTTTGTTGACGCACTCAGCAATTGGTACGTACGGCGCAGCCGGGACCGGTTCTGGAGCAGTGATCGGCAGGCGATTGAAAAACTCGACGCGTACTGGACGTTGTTTGAATGCCTGTTAAGCCTGTCAAAATTAACAGCTCCCTTCGTACCGTTTCTAGCCGAGTCCGTTTGGCAAAATCTGTCCGAGCCCTTTGAAAACGTCCGCGAAAGTGTGCACTTATGCGACTATCCGGTACCCCATGTGCAACTCGTTGATCATACTCTTTCGGAACAGATGAATCTGTTGCGGGAAATTGCCTCGACAGGTCGCTCCGCCCGCATGGATGCAAAACTGAAAGTGCGCCAACCTCTGGCCGCCGTGACCGTCGTGCTGAACGATCGATCTCAGCTGGAATGGCTGCAGGCCCACGAAGAAATTCTGAAGACGGAACTGAATGTCAAAGGAGTGACTTACACGTCGGACGCTGGCGAATTCGTCCGTTATCAGGTGATGCCTAATTTCAAGCGCCTCGGTCCTCGGGTGGGAAAGCTGATGCCTCTGGTAAAAAAATCGCTGGCGACAGCCAGCGGCGCGGCGATGCTTGGCGAATTGGCATCGACCGGCAAAGTCGTCCTGACAATTGACAATCAAACACTCGAA
>JBGSXT010000012.1:0-3015 GCA_041751295.1 Mariniblastus sp. | reverse complement strand
AAAACGAAAATGCTGCTGACGGTGCACGATGAAATCGTCTTCGACCTGCACAAATCGGAGGAATCCACCATCGTTCCGATCATCGTCGAAGCAATGAAAAACGCCTTGCCCATGCAAGTCCCAATCGTCGTCGAAACCGGCATCGGGAACAATTGGCTCGTAGCGCACTGATCACTGATCAGTTTAGAGTAGAACAGTTGTCCCAACTGTTTGAAACAATTGAGGACAATTGTTCTACATTGTTAAACGTTTACCAGTCGCGACGAATTGGGGGCGGGAATCGCGATTTGCCTGTTCCCGGCTTGGCGTACTTTCGGTAACTTGTCTTGATGTGCAGTCGTGATTTCTGCTACTTTACCTGAATGCCACGCATTCGATTCAGCATCGCCACGCTCATGTCAATAACATTGGCGTCAGCCGTTGTGATTTGTCTGGCGTCTCGGCTCGACAATAACATTCGGGAATTCCGGCGGTCGATTGAATCGGGCGAGCGTGAAGTCGTCAACCGACTCCTTTCCGATTCCGGGCACACCGCGCGATCACAAGCATTCCACGTTAGGATTACCCAAGTCCAGCCGAGACTGCTGGAATTCCTGTTCTTCAAACGGTCATATCGTATCAACTTTTCCACAGGGTCGGGGGTTCGGGGCACAACTACATCTGTATTATTCCTTAACGAATCCAGTTTTACAGTTGGCCCGTTCGGCACCGAATTTCGGGGCCATTTTGAAAATTGGGCAATAACGTTTACGTAAGAGTCATGCCCTGGTTCTCCGGCAAACGAAATTCCGGTCACTACTTTTCGACGCGTCGAAACTTCCCGGACCCGGCAATATTTTTGCGGATCTCGGGCGACCCACGATACTCCACATCGCCGCTCCCCGCGATATTGACATCGAGCACTTCGGAAGCGTTGATCTTTATATCTCCGCTGCCATTGACTGCAATCGTGGCTTGCTTGGCAGCAACCCCATCCAAATCTGCGCTGCCTGACCCGTTGATGGTGATGTCCAGTTTATCGACCTCGCCGTCCGCCATGATCTTACCGGATCCCGTGATCGTAAAGCTGGTTTGATCGCCGGAAACTTTGGAAGCGACAACGTTGCCGCTGCCGGACAGGCTCAATTCCTTGAGGTCCTCAACCGTAATCGCAAACGTCGGCTGTTTTGTTGGAGAAATGCTTTTGGTCGTCGAAATTTTTAGCGTACCTCCAACGACCTGCGTTGCCAGATACTCCAATAGATTGTCGTCAGCGGTTAAAGACAATGAGGCCGGGGATCCGCAAGTGACTTGGATATCGCCCGCGCCGGTAAATTCAATACTGTCAAAGGGTTCGACTTTGCGAACTTCGGTTTTAGAAACACCAGAACCTGGTTCCCCAGGGTTGAACAGACCCAAATTGCAACCACTCGCGAATATCAACAGAGCGAATGCCGAAAACACACAAAAACATTTCATTTTCCAACCCCTTATATTCCTGGACGAGCCCCTGCCAATCATTTTTATTCGTTCGGCAGCAAATAACATTGTTTGTCAGTGTAGAACAGTTGTCTCAACGGATCCGAAACAATTGAGGACAATTGTTCTACACTGGTAAATTTTCACCTGCCGCACGCCTGATTATTCGTTCGACGTTGGGTTAATTGGCAAAAATTTTGGTTTTTGAACGGTGGATTTGTGCCGCATTAACACTTTTTGTTGTCGAATTTCCTCAGTTTTCCTATCTTGTCAGCCAGGTCAAGGGTTCGGAACAGAACTGAATCCGTTTCCGCTCGAAACCGTCAGCCGCCAATCCAAATGTGTTTCACACTATACATTGCCTCTGATAAGCCGATCCCCGCGATTGCATGGGACGATCAGGACCGGAAGCTATATACAAGAATGCTCGATGACTACGACCGGCCCGTCGCGCAGGTGTTTTCAAAAACCGACATCAAGTACGTTGGTTCCGATCTGCACTGCGGTTGCGGCTTTCGCAAAGTGTCGTTCCAGGGGGGCGGATGGCCGGAGGCAAATATGATTGATACCGATCCGGATTGGGAAACCAATTGGGGCGCGGACGAACAAAACAATTACTTGCAGTTGTTCGATTTCGTCAGCGGACTTCTCGCCCATTCGACGCCGATCGAACTGTATGGAGTTTGGTACGGCGACTTCCACTTCCCGCCCGCCAGGCATGAATCGATCAGTGTCGAACAATTGCAGAGTTCCGAATTCTTTTTCCGCGAACGCTGCAAGTATCTGGTGACGGTCTGACAGGGTCTCGGCAGCCTGTCGATTCTAACGATCGTTCATTGAATCGGGGTCGAGCGTCGATCAGCCAGACGCGCCCGAAAACGTTTCGAACGCGTGTCGTAATGATTAACACGCCAGTCGAAACGTTGCCAACACGAGGCGGAACGGTTTTATCTCGAGGCGCAACGATTTTCACTCGAGCGAAAACGATTCTTGCTCGAGTGAAAATGATTCTTGCTCGAGTGAAACCGATTCTTGCTCGAGTGAAAATGACTTTTGCTCGAGTGAAAATGACTTTTGCTTAAGCGGAAATGATTCTTGCTCGAGTGAAAATCATTTTTTCTCCGTCACACTTCGCAAAATCGACAGCTTCCAACCGACAACTCGCCCTGTTTAGCCGTCCCTGTCACGCGCAATCGATTCCGACTGCACCTCAACCCGCATCCGCTCGCGACGATTGCATCAATTCCCGCATGCCGGTCGCGCCGCCCGTTTGCAATGCGCCAATCAATCGCCCGACAATCCCGCAAATCCGTCATCCGTTCGTTTGACTCCGCCTGCGGTGCTTATTCCTGAGACGCGGCTCGAATCAACCATCGCGATTGACCCGATTCCCGCTCGCCGGGCGGTTAGTTAGGTTACCATTTATTGGTCTTCAGATTCACGCTTCCTTTGTTTCTCTTCGTAAAAGAGGTTGCCAAACAGTTCTTCAAATTTGCTGTGCAAACGGCTCGGAACCGCGTCGGTTAATTCTTCTTTGAAACGGTCACGCAATTTCGA
>JBGSXT010000011.1:0-8137 GCA_041751295.1 Mariniblastus sp. | reverse complement strand
AGGCTGGCGCCAGCGACCTGAAAATAATTGTCCAAGGCAGAATCTCTGCCCAATTCAGATCGGGTTTGGGGTTGGTTTGCGCATTCACGTAAAGCAAATCTCCGGATTTTGCACTTGCTTCGAATTACCGATTATATCGCTTGACGTAACGCTTCACAGTTGACTAAATAGTCGTCCAATCCGTGAAATCGGAGTTAGCTGGATTTTGGCATAAGATTATCACGACGGGACGGATATTCAACCGCTCAGCGACGATGCGACCGATGACAAGCTCTCAATCGAGACGCAGATCGACGTTTTGTGATGACAAAGGATGTCCAAAATTCACGCGGCGATGGTGGACGATATCCAATCGCGAAGCGGTGACAGTCGTCAAAAACAATCGTTGATAGACAATCTCGAAGAAATGGTAGGCGAACGCCCGGGACGTCAGTTCCTGGTAACCATAAGACAGTTTGTTTGAAAGATAACCCACGTGTTGGTAACCGTGGCTAGCGCCCAATGGCACTTACTTTAGAGGAATTGATTTGTTCGAGCGATTGTGGCATGACATTTGCGCCATGAGTTCCATTTTTGGGATCATGGAGCAAAATCGTCATGGTGGGGAGCCAACCGCAAATCAAGTTTACTGTTCTTCAGGCCGCCGAGTTTGACCGGGCGTTCGAACTGCTTACGGAATTGGTTGACTTGAGCGATGCAGACGAATACAACCCGATGCGTGCCAACGCCGTGTTCACTTCCAGCGTCGTACTGTGGATGCTGGTTTATCAGCGACTCAAGCGTGACGCATCGCTGGAAGCAGCAGTCAAACACTTGTTGGAAACGCGACCGAACTATCTTCCGAAAAACAAACGTCTAACCGAGGGTACACTATCCAAAAGCACGGGCAGTTATAGTCAGGCTCGCAACCGGCTTCCGTTGGAAGTCGTTCAGTGGTTTGCTGGCCAGATCAGCGGATCGATCGTCAACGCCTCTGAGCCGCTGTTTGATGGACGGTTGATTTTTTTGCTCGACGGAACCACGATTGCGCTGGCTCCGGAAAGAGAATTACAAATCGCGTTCCCGCCCGCTTCCAACCAGTTCGGCGAAGGCGTGTGGCCGATTGCGTTGCTGACCGTCTTTCATGAACTGGGCAGCGGTTGCGCCCTGTTGCCCGAAATTGGCCCCCTGTACGGCCCGCAAGCAGTCGCGGAAACCGAACTGGCTCGCGACGGGATGGCGAAACTTCCGGCCCATTCGATCGTGATGGCCGATTCCGGGTTTGGGATTTTTGGTGTGGCCCATGAAGCCCGACGTTACGGTCACGATTTTCTGTTCCGCATGAAGCAATCGAATTTCGAAGCACTTCGAAAACAAGCGACGCGGGTAAGTCAAGGCAACAACTACAACACTTACTGGCATCAGTGGACTCCAACCAAACATAACCGGCAGACTCAACCGGGCTTGCCGGCAGATGCGGCGGTCGACGTGATGCTTCACGAAGTCGTGATCAGCGATCAGTTGACACTGTACCTGGTCACCAGCCTGAACCACGATGCGTTGGCGATGGCTGACTTGTTCAAGCACCGCAACGAAGTCGAGATTGACATTCGCAATTTGAAAGTGGTGATGGATACGGAAAACATTCGAGCGAAAAGCGTCGACATGTTTAAGAAAGAGAAAAAAGGCAAAAACCACCAAGCAAACTTAACAATAATGATCTAAAGTAAGTGCCATTGGGCGTTATCCGCCGCAGCAATAATGGCGTGCTGGTTCTCGATGCCGGCCAAATCGAACAGAACCTGACCGTCGATCTGGATGGCTCAACAAGTAACGGGTCTCTGGAACTCACGAACGTGTCTGGCCAGTTGCAGGTCAATGCCGGCAGCCTGACGGACAATTTCAGCAGCACCATCACGATGTACCCAGGTGCCTCGCTCGACATGAATATTCTGAACGGCTGGAACGCAGACGCCAACAGCCCGATCTCCGTTCCCGGATTCGGCAATCCTGCTGTCGCCCAGATCGACGGCCGTCTGCTGACCTTGGCTGGAACGATTGATGTCAGCCTGGCCCAGGGTAAGTTGCAAATCTTCACACCGGCAGTAATCCAGGCTGCCGCATCCGTCAACGTCGGTCATACCGACCGCCTGGAGTTTGATGGAAACACGACAGTCACCGGTGGCAACTTCACCATGGGACAGTTCGCGGAACTCCTGTTCGATGGCCCGACCACGCTCAGCGGTGGAACTTTCGACACGTTCAGCAGTGTACTTGCCGACGGATCAGTGAACTTCAACGGCCAGACCGTCTGGAATGGCAACGTCACCATCAACGGAATAGCCCGCCAGAACGGGAACGCGACTGTGGCCGCTCCGACCGTGATCAATGGCGGCCGCATCGATATGGATGGCACCCTGAACACAACCTGGGAAATCAACTCGTCATTATTCGTCAATGCCATCGGCATCGGCTCGGTCGCAGCCGACACGTTTGGCGGCACCTTCGACATTGCAAATGGGGCGATCGCACAATTGGCAATCAATTTGGATGACCCAACTTCGTTCTGGACGATGGCCGGCGAGATGTTCGTGTCCAACAATCTGCCGATTCAATCGACAAGGATCAGCGGCTCCAGGATGCGGGTCACGGGTGATATGAATGTTGACGGTGCCAACGTTCGCATCACGGCAGACACCGATTTTGCGGATGGGAGCAACACTGTTTTACAGACGAACAGCTCCAGCCTGGTGATGCGAGGGACGACGACCGTCGAGGCGGGAGCCATGTTCATGGGCGAAGGGACTTTCATCAATGGCACCAACGGAACTCTTCAACTTGCAGGTGGATCGTCGCTGAACGAACTCGGTTTGCGCAATCAGAGCCTGCTGGAAATCGGCGATGCAACGGGGATCGCCGACGTGGCCAGCTTCGAAAGTACGGCCGATGCACGGTGGCAGGTCGAAATTGGTGGCCACGTTGCTGGTGACGAGCACGACGTGATTCTCGTTGGCAACGGCGACGCGATCCTCGATGGTCGGCTGAGTGTGAAGCTGATCGATGCCGGGAACGGACCGTTTGTACCACAGGTGGGCGACGAATTCACCATTCTTTCCACAGTTGACAGTGTCGTCGGTCAGTTTGACAACGCTCCGATTTCGATCGCCGACGGAACAGACTATCAATGGGAAGTACTGTACAATTCGAATGATGTGACCCTGCGACTGGCCAGCACGATCTCCGACCTGAGACTGGGTGACGTCAACGCAGACGGCTCCGTCGATCTTCTCGACGTGACCCCGTTTGTCAACGCCGTAACCGATGGGACCTACATCATCCAAGCCGATATCAACTGCGACGGATTGGTCGATCTGCTCGACGTGAGTCTGTTCGTGGCGTTGCTGACTGGCTGACTCCGATTCCGATGTTGTGGCTGAACAACAGCATCCAAGCCCGCAGACAGTGCGGGCCTTTTTTTGGTTCAGGCGACGAAAACAGAACAATTGGATGCAGAACGATTGGCCGGTCGGATTCGCTCCGTTTTCCAGCCAAGTTCGGCTAGAATAGCTATCTGACTCGAATCCAGTGGCGGGCAAAACGATTATGGACCAGGAACAGATTGATGCGCTCGTTCGCGAGCGAGGCCCGTTTGTATTTGACAGGATGTTTGCTGCGGTGGAAAAAGTCCGAGAACGATTGGAGCGCGCCTGTGGTGCGCTCAACGCCAACAAGGTCCCGTACGCCGTGATTGGCGGTAATGCGGTAGCGGCCTGGGTCGCAACCCGGGACGAAGGAGCCGTGCGCAACACCCGTGATGTGGACATCCTGCTGCGGCGCGATGACCTCGATGCGGCGTCGGTCGCATTACGGGGTGTCGGTTTTTACCTCGACAAGGCCGGCAGTGTCACCATTTTTCTGGACGGCCCCGATGGATTGCCAAGCCAGGGCCTGCACGTGATCTGGGCCGACGAGAAGGTTCGCGGCAGCGACGTCTGCTCAGCACCGCTGCCAGACGATTATCGCGAAATTGAAGGCAAGCGGATCGTCGAACTGTTGGCCCTGGTGCGAATGAAGCTGGTGGCCAACCGACGCAAAGACCAGGTTCATCTATTGGACATGATCGGCGTCGGATTGATCGATCGGACCTGGACGCAAAAACTGGCGCAGTGGCCCGAGCTGGCCGACCGCCTGCAGCAGCTGCTCGACGATCCCGATGGCTGAAGGCCCGGCCCGCCGCGTAAAAGTTCCGACTTTAATTCTCCGCTCGATACTTGCCTGCCTGCGGGCGCTTCGTGCTGTTATTGTCTGGTAGACGGGTTTGTCGGGAGTTCAAAGAAAATGCAGGAAAACGCGCTCAATCCAATCTGCGACAACGCCTATAATCGGGTGGTATGGTCTGAACACACAATCCAGCCCTGATCAGCCGGCCAATCGATTTGCCAATGGGACCCGCACATGAACAGTCAGCAGCCCGACAAAGCCAAAGAGCTCTGGCAGTTCCGCAGTTTCCTGATTCGCCAGGCACAAGGAATTACCGGCCAGTTCGGTGGCAAGATCAATTCGTCAGATCTGGTGCAACAGACTTTGTTGGAGGCCTACCACCAACTGGATCAATTCCGCGGTCGCACGGAAGGTGAATTGGCCAAATGGCTGAATCAAATGCTATCCAACAATATCACCGACGCCGCACGAGCCATGCGGCGACAGAAACGGGATATTGCACGGGAGCAGCCACTTGACAAATCCGGGCCGGGATCTGCTGTTGGTGCGGCGAATTGGATTGCTTCCGAACAGACATCGCCCAGCAATTGCGTTCACAATGCTGAACAGCTGTTGCAGTTGTCGCAGGCGATCAGTGAATTGCCGGTTGCCCAACAGGAAGTTGTCGTGTTGCATCATTTGCGGGGGCATTCACTTGCCGAGGTCGCCGGGATGGTGAATCGAAGCCAAGCAGCCGTTGCCGGATTGTTGTATCGGGGTTTGAAGTCACTTCGAAGCAGTCTGGCAGATTCATGAGCGAAAACTCCAATTCCGACATCCTCGGAGCCGTCGAAAGTTCGTCCTCGAACGATCGCAACAGCAGCTCGCCGTCACTCGACGACGCGCTGGAGCAATGCCTGATGGCGCTGGAAAACGGAACGGCAGATATTGGATTGCTGGTACGGCGATTTCCCGGATGGAAGCAGGAGATTACGGAGTTCGTCGACGATTGGGGTGGCATGGAACGCATTACGTCGCGAATGCTGGAAACGGATTCCTTTCCCGACACGATCGACATCAACCAGTTCCCCGATCACCGATTTGGCGACTACGAATTGCTGGAGAGGATCGGAATCGGCGGCATGGGCGTGATCTACAGAGCCCGGCAGATCCGGCTGGACCGCATTGTCGCACTGAAAATGATTCACGGCGAACGACACGATCGCAATCGATTTCAGCTGGAAGCGGAATCGGTCGCCGCATTGTCCCACCCGAATATCGTCTCGATTCACGAAATCGGTGAGCATCAGGGTCGGCTGTTCTTCACGATGGTTCTGGTGGAAGGCTGTAATCTGAAGGAGTATCTGGATCGAGGTCCCATCAGTATCAGCGAAGCGGCCCGGATCGCAAAAACCATCGCCGACGCCGTCCATTATTCCCATCAACACGGTATTCTGCATCGCGATCTGAAGCCCGCCAATGTGATGATGGATATCGAAGTCCAACCGCACATCACCGATTTCGGACTGGCCAAACAGCTGAATCGCGATACGGAAATCACGCGAACCGGAACGGTGATGGGAACACCGGGATACATGGCACCGGAACAGGCGGCTGGAAAAAACAGCAACCTGACAATGGCGACCGATGTCTACGGAGTGGGAGCGATTCTGTACTCGCTGTTGACCCAACAGGCACCGTTTACGGGCGAATCGTCACTGGAAATCCTGCGACGTGTCGTTGATGAGAATCCGGTTTCACCTCGCGTTCGACGCAGCGATATTCCACGGGACATTGATACGATCTGCATGAAGTGCCTCGAGAAGTCGCCGGAAATGAGGTATGCGTCCGCCAAGTTGCTTTCGGATGATCTTTCGCGGTTTCTGTTGGGTCAGCCTGTTTTGGCAAGACCAATCGCACCGACGGAGCGATTCTGGCGCTGGTGTGTGCGAAATCCGGCCTTGTCCATCCTGAGCGCGGCGGTGATAGTGCTGCTGGTTGCTGCAGCGGTGATATCGATCCTCCTCGCTGTCAGCGAACGCAATGCCCGGATCATCTCGGAAACTGGGGACCGGCGGGAGCAACAGTTGCTGGGGAAAATGGAGGATGCTCTGCTGCAGGAACAGCAGGCGAGGTTGCTGACCGTCGAGTCGAATGCGAACAAGTACCTGTTGCTGGGCTTGGCGGAAACCAGGCGCGCCAACAACTGCGCAGCACTGTTCTGGTTTGCTCAGGCCGCCGTTTTGACGAGGGACGATCCGGATCATTTACCGTCGCATCTGTTCCGAATTCAAAGCTGGCTTGAAGACCATCCGATTCCGATCGCCGCGTTCATGATCGAACGGGGGTTTGGTTCAAGGGCTGAACGCATTCAGTTTCGCACCGGGGCAGAACAATTGCTGTGTATCACAAGATCCGAATTGGTTGTACTGGATTACGGGAAAAATGAACTTTGGCGAGTGGAAGAGACGTTTGCCGATGTGTCGTTCGCCCGCTGGAGCGAAGATGGACAATTGCTGGCAATTGGTGAGCGGGGCGGACGTGTTCTGCTGCTGGATTCCGATAGCCGTGAAATTCAAACGCAATTCGACGCCGGCGCTCCGGTTGGGCAGATTGCATTCTCTCAACAGGGATCGGCGATCGCTGTGGCTACGGGGGAAACGCCCGAAAGGAAACCGGGTGTCAGAATATGGGACTATGATCAGGAGAAATGGGCCGGTGCGTCGATGGACCACGCCCACGATATCGAGTATCTGGCATTCAATGGCAGCGGTGACCGTTTGATAACCGTCAATCAGGGCTCAGAAGCAGGCGTCTATTCGATCCACCAGGAACAGATCAAGGAGCTGTTTGAGGCCCCTGCACTGGTCCGGGCCACCAGCGATTCCAAACGCTCGTTTTGGCCAACTCTGCTCCATGACGATTCGGTGCTGATGGTACGTTCCAATTGGCGTGAGCTTGATTTCTACGACGCCGATACCGGTGAACGATTCCCCAAACAATCGATGGATGCCAACATCAACGATATTGTTGTTTCAACAGATGGCGATCGCATCATCCTGTGTGGCAATCGAAACGCCGAAGTGGCCCGAATCAGTCCGCTGCCAGGTTCGACTGGGCAGCAGCGACAGACAGTCGATCGGTTGGAACATGGAGATCGTGTTGTCACGGCAGCTTTCGGCAGTAATCACATGATTGCGACCGGCAGCTGGGATCATAGCGTCGCACTTTGGCGATTGGATGAGACTTCCGATTCCATACAGGACGTTCCCTATCATAAAGAACTGCTGACAATGCTTCCGCACCAGAACCGCGTTCGGCATGTCGAATTTTCTCCCGATGGTTCGAAGCTGATCACCATTCAGACGGACGGATTGTTTCGACTGTGGGATGTCCCGTCAGTGGATCGTCGACACTACGCCGTCTCGGTTCCCCGATCGGGTTCGATGGCCAGACTGATTGGACGAAACCATTGGCTGAGCAGTGGACTTTCCCGCAAAACCGGCCGGGTGGAAAAAGTTGACATGTATGAAATCGATTCCGGTAAACGCCTTGGCAGCACCCAAGGCAATATTAATACAGACGGAGCCATTATGGATTCCGCCAGTTCACCGGATCGGGATCAACTTGCCACCATCCACGCGCGGCCGAGACGCACGTCTGCTGATCCGGGGCCAAGCGGAGGCGCTGCGGGCTCACTGCGATTCTGGAAGTGGCCGGAAGGGCAATCACTCGGTCCGCCGCTGCCGATGCCTGCTGAACCCCGAAGTATTGAGTACCATCCGGATGGTCGGCAATTGGCGGTCTTTACGGATGAGTCGGAAATTGTTCTGGTCGATACCATTTCGATGGAGATTCAGGATGTCCTGAGCCCTTTTCAATCGACTGAAGTTGGCATGGTCCGCGAACGGATTTCCAATCTCCATTACAACAACGGAAAACTGAAATACAGTCCTGA
>JBGSXT010000010.1:0-5858 GCA_041751295.1 Mariniblastus sp. | reverse complement strand
CGGCACGACAATTTGCACGACGTGCAAACGAAAGAACAGGTCCTTGCGGAATTGATTGGCTTGAACTGCTTTTTCCAGATCGCGATTCGTGGCGGCGATGACGCGGACATCTGTGCGAATTGCCTTGCTGCCTCCGACCCGTTCAAACGGATGCCCTTCCAGAACTCGCAGAAACTTGGCTTGAATCGACGGGCTCATCTCACCGATCTCGTCCAGCATCAAGGTCCCCTTGTCGGCCGCTTCAAATTTGCCAAGTTTGCGGTCGGTGGCACCGGTAAACGCACCTTTTTCGTGACCAAACAGCTCACTTTCCAGCAGCGATTCTGTAAGCGCAGCACAGTTCAAACAGACAAACGGCGCTTTGCGACGATCGCTGGAATAATGAACCGCCCGTGCCACAAGTTCCTTGCCCACTCCACTCTCGCCGCGGATCAAAACAGTTGCCCGACTCGGACCGGCTTTGGAGATCTGCCGGTGAACCTCCAACATGGCGGGACTCGATCCGACGATTTCACTGTCGACTCCCAGCTGTTTACGCAGGGCATCGATTTCGTGTTTGGTCTTTGACAGATCCTCAA
This sequence comes from Mariniblastus sp., assembly GCA_041751295.1. Lineage (GTDB taxonomy): Bacteria > Planctomycetota > Planctomycetia > Pirellulales > Pirellulaceae > Mariniblastus. The sequence goes on along the minus strand of JBGSXT010000010.1, from coordinate 5,280 downwards.
CCAGTTTTTGTTCGCGATACCTGGTCCGCAATGCGAGCGCAACCGTTTCAGCGACCGCCAGGGTGAATTCCAGATCGTCCGGATTCAGCAAGCCCTCGGGCCGCGTCGAATACAGATGGATCAATCCCCGTGTTCGATTGTTCACCCGAATCGGCGCGCAGATAACGCTGGTGGCATGAATCTCGCCTTTGCTATCGCGCAATCCGAGGGCGCTGTCGTCCTGTATATCGCGGGCCAAAACCGCTTCGCCTTCGCGAATGACTGTTTCACAGAGAAATTTGGAAACACGCTGATACTCCGGCCGGTTTTCGCTGCGCCACGCAATAATATCAAGACTGTAGGGATCGACGGTTTGAGGCTGGCTGGCGGGAATCATCAGCACAGCGCCGGCGTCGACATGCGTGTCTTCGATCAGGCTGTCGAGCGCAAACCGCGCAATTCCGCGCGCGGTCGTCTCATTGGCCAGAGCAAATGCCAATCGGCACAACTTGGTTGCTGCAATGCCGGCAACAGTATTTTCGCTATCGGCATTATCCCCAAATTCACTCTGCTCCAAAAACTTGGTTTTTTGCCGACGGTGGGTGATCGTAGTCGGTTCGATTTCAAATTCAGACATCGTCGGCTGGTCGTCATCAGCCTCGAGGCCCATGATCGTTTCGCCGCCGTCCCCGATTTCGACTCGGGAAAAGACCTTGCGATCGTAGGCACTGGACAGATCGTTGACGAAAGCCAGTTGGGTACCCGCGATCCAGATGACGTCTCCGGGGATCAGTTCTCGATCACCCGTCACCCGGTCGTCACCGATCGCCGTTCCATTTCGGCTCATTAAATCACGAACTGTCCATTTTCCGTTGGTTTGGAAAATCTCCGCATGTTTGCGACTCGCCTGGTCCTCTTTGATCACAATCTGATTGGTTGGGGACCGCCCGATCGTCACTGTCCGTCCGGGCACCAGCCGAAAAACATCGGACCATTTCTTGCCGTCGCGAATGACCAGATAGCCAAACAGCTTGGCCGAAGATTTTTTATTGGGGGAGACCATCGTATAATTATGACCGGTTTACCTTTACGCTCAGCGTCGGAAAGACTTGCATAATCGGAACAAAAGTGGAACGGCTTGCCACAGAATCCTAATGATTCCTTGCATTTCCGCACCATTTCGGGTAGTCTGAATTAGTACAGTCAGGCGTTTATCGTCCAAACATATCTTACCGACTGACGCCAATTTTGGCAGTGTTCCTGTGGAGCACCGCAGTGAAGGAAGTTACCAGTTTTATTTGGAAGTTGCCGGGGCAGGCGTTTTTTTGCAGGAGTCGAGCCAAATGTTGGCCAGAAACATAGTGTCAAAGTTGTCAGGAATTCTTTTCACGCGAACGATTCTCGCCGTACTGGTTACAGTGCTGGTGGCAATCGCTGACGGAAAACTGCACGCCCAGATTCCCGGCGGCAATGGTGGTCTGTTCATCGGGGGAGGTGGCGTTGTCGGGGGTGTTGAATTCAATCTCGATGGGGTCCTCAACAACGACACCATCCGTTTATCCGATGAATTGAAAAATCAAATCGAACGTGGCCTCAAGTCGGCCGAATCAGATATCGGATTTGCCGGACTGCGGATGATTTCGCTGAAGGCACTCGAAAAACAGTTGGTCGAACATCGAAACAATCGCCAGCCTCTGCCGGCATCTATGCTGTATATGGCAGGACTGCAGCGGATTGAATACGTGATCGTTTCTCCAGATAACGACGATGTCATTATCGCCGGGTTTGGAGAAGGATTCAAAACCGATGCCGAGGGAAATGTAGTCGGAATCAGATCAGGCATGCCAGTTATCCATTTGCAGGACTTTCTGGTGGCAATGAGAAGCGTTGACAACGCGCGTCGGGATTATGGTATCACCGTTTCGATCGATCCGACGGAAGAGGGCAACGCGAGAATCCGGCAGATCATGCAGCAGCTCAACACCCGCAACTTCAACGAAGCGGCGGCTGAGGCTTTGGAAGCAGCGGGTGGACCTCAGCGGATTACATTGACCGGTGTGCCCAAAGACAGCCGTTTTTCACAAATTCTGGTCGCTTCCGATTACAAAATGAAACGCCTCGCCATGGGGCTGGACGAGTCCCCTGATTTTTTGCCCAGCATTCTGGCAATGGCGCAGGCCAAGAACTCGGCGGCTAATAAAATGACACCTCGATTCTGGATGGAATGCCACTACGAGCCCGTTGCTGTTAGCGAGGACAAGTCGATCTGGAAATTGAGCGGCAGTGGCGTGCGGGCCAAAACAGAAGAGGAGTTCCTTGACAGAGACGGGAAACTGAAATCCGGCAAACCCAATAAATTGGCCAAAAAATGGGCCGATACGATGACTCAACACTTCGATGAATTGTCCAAGTCCGAACCCGTTTTCCGCGAATTGCGAAATCTGATGGATTTGAGCGTCGTGGGGGCAATCATTGCCAAAGAAAATTTGCTGCAACGAGTCGATCTCGAGCTGCCCGCAATCAATGGGCTGGACACCATTGCGACGCCCACCTGGAATGTTCCACAATCCGTTCCAACGCAATGCAGCTTTACCCGGCTGACCAACTCCTTGATGGTGACCACGTCGGGGGGCGTTACCGTGGATTCGTGGTCCGTTGCGGCCAATACAACGTCCGATGCAAAGCTGACGGGTTTTGCCAACAAAGGATTGAAGAACCGATCGGATCGCTGGTGGTGGAATGCAAATTAAGTTGGCAAAACAGGAAAGCTGATTTTTTTGATTCGAACTTTTTGTTCATCGCGACCCGAAACGTTATTGAAGACTGGCATGAATTTCCTCGCTTACTCGTCGGGTTATGATTGACCTGGGAGAAATGCGGGCTAATTGGACAGCGCGACATCGAATCAAATTTACTTGATCGATACCCAAGTCACTCCAAAGGCAGCTTGACGATAATGGCTTCTTGGCTGCCGACGGAAACGGTTGTGCCCTCTTCGGCGAGTTGACTCTTGATATAAGCCAACGCAAGCCATGAAGTCAGTTTCGGCGAAAACGCCGAAGTTTTGATATCTCCCACCTTGTCCGGCCCCACGAACAGAGGCTCTCCGTTAGGCGGTCGCTGAATTCCGACCAGCTTCAAACCGACCAGGAACTTGTTGACATGACCGATGGCGTCGATCTTGGCAACCGTTTCCTGACCCAAATAACAACCTTTTGTAAACGAAATCGCCGTATCGTCCCGACGAATTTCCTGCGGCAGATTGGTATCGTCGATTTCGAGACCATACCAAGGTGTTCCGGATTCCATCCGCCGCATTTCCAGCGCTGCGATCGAACAGGGAGTCAAGTCCTGTTGGATCATTGAGTCACAAACCGAGTGCAGGTTATCCTGATTAACCAATAACAAGATGCCGAAGCCCGCGAATTCCGCATTTGCAGCAGTTACCGGATTGCCTTCGAATTTGAAATTGGCCGCGTTTCCGGGCAGCAACCCAATTATCAATTCCGGTGCAATGCGGACGTTCGGCCCAGACACGAAAACGGTGGCGAACTGGGCGGAAACATCTGTGATTTGAACATTTTCACGAATTATGTACTTTTCGAAATGTTCGCGTAACGGGGATGCGTTTGTCGCGATTGCCGATGAAAACCAGAGTATTTCCGAGGCTGCGATCAGGTGGCCAAACGCCAATATCTTGCCTCGCGAATTTAAGACGAATGCCTCTTTGACCCCCCCGTCACGCATGGCTTTGACATCAGCCGTGCAGAAATTATGCACAAACTTCCTGCCGTCTGAACCGCTGAATTGCAGCAGCGTGCGTGGCGGCATCACGACAAAGGCTCGATGTTCGTCGAGCAGCCGATACTCTTCGAGGAGTAGTTCCGAAATCATTTGACAGGCAGCCCGCTACACAATTTTACACAAATGGGCATCCCGCAACAAAATGCCTGACTCCGCCCGATCAACAATCCGCTGAATCTGTTCGTCCGATTCGATGTACCCCAAGCCCAACTCCTCGACATCTTCCTGCGCAAGCTGTGACTTCAGATAGACTGACGACTCCTGCAGGATCGCCGGGATTCCATGAAACTGTATGGGAACCGTTTCCAGCTGGCGTTGAATCGTTTCCTGATCCGATTCGAATTGGAGTTGGAGAATACTGCTGAAAACCGCATCCGGCAGCTCGTCGATAACAGAACAGATCACGATCTGCTGCGCCTTTTCTGTCACCACAGCAGCGGACTGAAGTGCGAGGAAGAACTGTTCCCACGTTTGCGATCTGGGGTTGGATTCAATCGTTGCCACAACCACCTGGCCAGCGGATTGCTGAACAATGCTCCAGCTGTTGCCTGATTCCTGTTGAGCCGACTTCCTGATCGATTCAGTGTAGCCACAGAACACTTTACTGATCCCGTTGCCAGGCCCGGAAACGATCAGGATCGATAGTTTTGCCCCAAGATGCTGGTTGGCAATGACTGTTTCCTGCCGCAACAAGTCATCGACGTTAGTTTCTTCACGAAAACGAGCCATCGTATTTGCGGAACTGAATTCTGGATAAACCGGCGGTCCGTCCGCCCAGCCGTTTGCGTCCAGTGCGCCGATCGGGATGACAACGTCCGCATCAAATAATGCCCGATTGATGTAAATCGGTTCGCCCGGCCTGCTGGCGGCGATATAAGCAACGGCATTGGGATCATTCGGATCATGTGTTTGACATGTCAATGCAAGATTGCCGGGCAAACTCGCTTTCACTGTTTGCTCAAATTCGTCCCAATCGACACCCAGCCTGTTGCTCGCCACCACGATAATTTCTGGCCGAGCAATCAGGCGCGCCATCGCGTTCAATACGCTGGCGACACAATGTTCCGGCGCCGGCAAGTTGCCCAGCACGAGCAAGGCAATTCTGTCGCCGTCAAAAATGAATTCGTTCAGCGGCGGAAAATCGATCGGCGACTCGAGCGCAGCAAGAAATAATGCATCCATTGAACCTTCCAAAACGGATTTTGACCCGGCGCACTGCGGCTGCTTGAAGGTGCCCGGCGGAAATTTGACTGATGGAATCACTTGAGACTTTCAGCTGATTGTCAAATCGAAACTGCATGATAGCTTCGCCGGATTCTGCACCCCAACCGGCACGATTCGGGCAGGCAATCAATATTTACCGCGAATTGAGGTTTGGTTCTAATCCTTGCTTGCAGCTCAACCTTTCGATCACCGTTGCCATCTCGATTTTTCAATTCCTGTCTTGAATACATGCCGATTTATTATATGACTGATATCGTGGCAAAAAAATCAGCC
>JBGSXT010000009.1:0-2036 GCA_041751295.1 Mariniblastus sp. | reverse complement strand
TCGCTTTCAACAATCGATCGAGCGCGACCGGCTGGCCGCATTTAGCGTTCGTATTTCCGGATTAAGTCAGGATACGCTGCTGGACAACAACAGCGATGCTGGGCTGGTCTTTGCCTCTGGCAAACCACGGGTACTGATTATCGAAAGTGATCCCAACCTGATTCGGGAACTGGCCTACGCTCTGGAAGACGAAGGGATTCAGGTTGATGTGCGACCGCCACAGGGCATGCCGGAAACACTGGCCGACCTGCAGAACTACGAATGCCTGCTGCTATCCAACGTCCCGGCCACGGCATTGACGCAGCAACAGATGCAGATCGCTCGTACGTGGGTCCAGGACCTGGGCGGTGGTTTCATCATGCTCGGCGGCGAACAATCTTTCGGACTGGGCGGCTACTACAAAACTGCGTTGGAAGAAATCCTGCCTGTTCGCAGCGACTTTGAAAAGGAAAAGGAGAAACCGTCGCTGGGCATGGTGCTGGTCATCGACAAGTCGGGGTCCATGATGGGTGATCCGATTGAAATGGCCAAGTCGGCAGCGCGCTCGGCGGTGGAACTGCTGGGACGACGCGATCAAGTGGCCGTAATCGCTTTCGACGGCGATACGTATGTCATCAGCGAAATGCAGCCGGCCAGCAATGCGGCCAAAATCAGCGATGAAATTGCCCACATCGAAGCGGGTGGCGGCACGACCATGTATCCAGCGATGGAGCTGTCGTTCGAAATGCTGATGTCTGTTTCAGCCAGACTCAAGCATGTCATTCTGTTGACGGACGGAGTTTCTTTGCCAGGTGATTTTGAGGGCTTGGCTCAACAAATGGCGTCGGCCAAGATGACTGTATCGGCGGTTGCAGCGGGCGGAGGAGCGGACACCGAATTGCTGGAACAGATCGCCCGCGTCGGCAAGGGACGCTACTACTTCACGGACGATCCGGCCCAGGTTCCGCAGATCTTTGCCAGGGAAACGGTCACCGCCAGCAAATCGGCAATCGACGAACAGCCGTTCATTCCCGTCGTTATTCGAGCGACCCATGCACTGGCCGATATCGACATGGAAACCGCTCCGTTTTTGCTGGGCTATGTGTTGACGCGACCCAAACCAACTTCGGAAGTTATCCTGGGCACAGAAAAAGGGGACCCGCTTTTGGCATGGTGGCGATACGGTCTGGGCATGACGGCGGCGTTCACCTCCGACGCCAAATCACGCTGGGCAGCGGAGTGGATGACTTGGCCAGGTTACGGCAAGTTCTGGACGCAAGTCATTCGGCAGGTCATGCGCAAAAGCGACACGCGAGGCATCCAGGTTCAAACCGCCCGGATCGGGCAGCAGGCCGAAGTGATGGTCGATGCCGTCAATGAAGTCGGACAATTCATTAACGATGCGGTGGTCGAATTGACCGTGATCGATCCTCGATTGCAACGGCACGCATCGAGTATGCCGCAATCCGCGCCCGGTCGTTACAGCAGCACGATACCCCTGCCGCAATCCGGTTCGTATCATATGGAGATCGCGGTCAAACAGAATGGCCAAGTCGTTTATCGCCAATCCCGTGGTCTGATGCGGGGCTACAGTGACGAACTGCGTATTCGTCCTGCCAACGACGAACTACTGCGGGAAGTCGCCAGCGTTTCGGGCGGCCAATTCAATCCGTCCATTGCCGATCTGTTCCAGCCTGGTGAAGCGCGAGCATTTCGTCCCACCCCGCTCTGGCCCTATCTACTGACCGCCGCCGCCATCCTGTTACTATTCGACGTCGCCCTCCGCCGAGTCGACTTGACCCTGTTCGGAAAGGGAATGATCCCAACTCGCCTAAAAGCACATAAAAATATACTTTTGTGACATTAAAACAGCTTTTGTATAGTATGTTTATGTGGTTTCAAGGTCGATTTTTTGGGCTAATAAAAGGCATCAAATGAATTACACTGAAGAATTAGATAACAGACGCCAAGAGTTGGGAATGACTTTTGAAGTACTGTCTAAGCGCAGTGAAGTCCCGGTTTCCACGCTAAAAGCCATCTTTAAAAAGGGCATTGAA
>JBGSXT010000008.1:0-4752 GCA_041751295.1 Mariniblastus sp. | reverse complement strand
GATTCGGCAATGGCATCTCGCAGCGCCCGCCGAAACTGGTGGGTCCTGAATCCGACATCCCAAATCCGGTATTCCAGTCCGTCCTTTTGAGGCATCTTTTTCACCAATTCCGACGGAGCACTTGCCAGCTTCAATGCGGTTTCGCCCGTCAAACTGTTTTCGAGTTCCCGGAAACGGCGGGAAAGCGATTCCGGCGTTGCCAGGATCAGCCCGTACAAATTATTTAGTTGTTCTGGCGAAACCCAATACTTCGTTTGGCTCTTGAGCGATTCATTAACGCTCAAGTCGAGGGAATTCAAAATCTCTGGATTGGATCTTGCTTCGGACAACGTAGCGATCGAGCCAGCTCTGGCTCCTGGAATGGGCAAGCCCATTTTTGTATCGAACAAATACAGCCGCTGCCCAACTTGTACACCCACCGCCCATGGGCGTCTCTCCGTACCCCCGCTTTCCGTGGGAAATTCGGGAGCGAGCATCACCGAGTCGATACCAAACTGGTCGATCATCGTCATGAAGACTTTGGCCCGATCGACGTAGTCGCCTCGGCTGAACAGCATCGATTGCCAGGGAAAACGCGTGTAGCCCAGCCCCGGAACACCGGCAGCTGCCAAATCGTCCTTGTCGTTCAATTTCCACGTTTTTATGTCAGAGTCTCCCACCAGATCATTTTCCGGCAGCAGTTGGATGTTGCGGATTACCCAATCAAACAGCTTAAGCGCGATGGCAAGCTGTTCCGCATCCCCTGCCGACAGCCCGTCATGCAGCTCATTCAAAATCCGCGCCAGTGGTTCAGTCTGTTCGTCATCCGCCGATTCAAGCTCGCCGGCAGCCATTCGGTACAATTCGAACGGTCCAAGGTCCTGATTGGCAATCAGCCGCTGGCCAAGTTTCCGGAGCCAGAATTGCTGCTGCAGCTGATACGAATCGGTGTTTAGGAAATCCAGATCTTCAATTTTTTCCACCGGTTGCAGATCAGCGAATTCCTGCACCATTTCCTGTGCCAGCGGATCGAGCTGCCAATCGCCGCTATCCATCAACTCGGATTCAACTTTCGCCCACCGGTTCAGTGACGCGGCGAGCTTTTCTTCGAACTCGGCCATTTGGAATCGAGTTGGACTGGCAACCAGGTCCATGGAACGTGACAGATTGTCGATTTTGTAATTCGCCAATTGCGTATCAAGCATATCGAGCAGCGGATCGGGAGCGGGACGGCAGGACACTCCACAAGTCAGAACAATCGCGAGCGTGCAAATCAACACACTCATTTTCGATAAGGCAAATGGGACAGAGTTCATGGTTCGTTGTCGGTAAGTGATTTTCTGATCGATACTAGTATTTTCAGCGCAGCGGGCAATTCATCCAGCGGAATCATATTTTGACCGTCGCTCGGAGATCGTTTTGGATCGGGATGCGTTTCGACGAATATCGCGTCGCAACCAGCCGCGACAGCCGCCCTTGCGAGCGGTTGGACCATCGATCGGTCACCCCCCGTTTTTCCGTCTTCGGCGCTTGGACGCTGGACACTGTGCGTGGCGTCAAAAACGACCGGCACGCCCAACCTCTGCATTCGCGGAATGCTGGTCATGTCGTTGACTAACGATCCGTATCCAAAAAACGTGCCGCGTTCCGTGAGCAGCACCTGCCCGCAGCCTGCCGATTCCAGTTTACCGACAACGTGCTGCATATCGACAGGTGCCATGAATTGCCCTTTCTTGACATTCACCGGCAGTCCGGTTTCTGCAGCCGCAGTTAACAAATCGGTTTGACGGGCCAGAAATGCGGGGATTTGCAGCAATTGGACCGCTTGCGACGCCGCATGGGCCTGTTCGGGCAAGTGAATGTCGGTGGTCACGGGCATGGCAAATGTATCATGAACGGCGGCCAGAATCTGCAATCCCCCATCAATTCCCATCCCTCGATACGAATTCAAACTCGTTCGGTTCGCTTTGTCAAAAGAAGCCTTGAAAATCAGTGGAACATTTTGTTGGTGGCAGATTTCCACCAGAGTTTCCGCAATCTGAAAGGTCAATTCTTTCGACTCGATCACACAAGGGCCGGCGATCAACATCAACGGATTTCCGTGGCCACAGGCCAACTCGCCAATTTGAACCGGATTATTCGGCACCTGTCGACCTCGCTGAAAAAGGAATATGCGTTTTGAGGCGGGCGGCAGGAGTCAGTCTACTTGCCGGACGAATTGCTAATTCATCAAACTTGACTCATGGACGAATCAACAATCCGTGCCCAGGCTTGTTTTCAACTGCGGTTCGCCAGCCTCGAATCGCCTGGCCTCAACGGCGATTATAGCGATCGAACTGAACGATGGCATCCTGGCTCAGAATCATGCCGCTCACACCAGATTTCGTTTTACTGCCCACACGGCGGCCTGAGTGCGATCATTGACAACCAGTTTGCGCAGGATGTTCTGCACATGGTCTTTCACGGTCTCAACGCTGATCCCCAATGACCTGCCGATCTCGCGATTGCTCAGCCCCAGCGAAATGTGCCTCAGCACCTGAGTTTCCCGGTTCGTCAAAGGAACTTCGTGGTCATCTGTCTGTTTCGGACGTCGCAAGATGGATTGGGTTGCCGCGATCAGGCTTTCGCCTGGCGGCTTACTTCCTTTTGCAACCCATCTGATTGTCCGAATGAGATTTTCCAGCGGCTCCGACTTTCGAATAAATTCATTGCATCCGACGGAAGCGGCCCGGGCGATATGGGTCGAATCGTCCCATCCGGAAAACACCACGACTTTCAATTCCGGTTCGGCGTCTTTATACGCTTCGACCACTCTCAGGACATCCTGCCCCTGCATTCGGACTTCTGTTACCAGAACATCTGCTCGATCGCGTTTCAGGGTCGGCAATAGCGCGTCCACATGGATGACCTGAGTCGTAATCCTGATATTGGAGTTGCGAGCACTGGCGATTCCATCATGAACAACCGGATGATCATCAGCCAATACGATTTTAATTGCCATAACGGTTATCTTTGTGGGATCAATGACAGGGATGGCATGATTCGACATTTAAATGGGTTTAGGCGATGCCCCAATTTTGCATTTAACCGTTACGAACCGTATAGGTGGCTGGCCACAGAATTCGTTGGCTGGACTTTTGACCGTTCACCTCGTGCGACGTACATATCCCTATGGATTTCCGCTAATTGCGTCCTGTCTGCGAATCATTTGCCGCAGTCGCAAGATGCCAGACTTTCCTGTCTTGAAGCGGGCGGGATGAATATTACAACTCCGGGCGACCACCGATGAAACCAGCGCAGAAGACTCAAACGCCACAAATTCTGCTTGTCGACGACGACCAGCATCTGTTGCATTCGATGGGCGATTGGCTGAAAGAATCTGGATTTGAAACAACTTTGGCGGTCAATGTATCGTCAGCCAAACGGGAACTTGCCAACCGCCCGTTCGAATTGGCGCTCGTCGATCTGCGTTTAGGGACTGAAGATGGCTTCGATGTGCTGGCCCATTGTCGCACGTTTCACCCTTCCACTTCTGTAATCCTGATGACTGGGTACGCAACGGTCGAAACGGGAATCGAAGCGATCCGGGCTGGGGCATTCGATCTGGTGACCAAACCGCTGATCGATGAAGAACTGCTGATGGCTATTCAACGGGCATTGTCCCAACGCCAGGTCATCGAAGAAAACCAACGATTGAAAACGCAGCTCGATCGCCGATTCGGAATGGAAAACATCATCGGCAATGATCTGCAAATGCAAAAGACTTTTGAAGTCATTGACAGTATTGCCGCCACAAAAGCAACCGTCCTGATCACCGGAAAAAGTGGCACCGGAAAATCGCTGATTGCCCGCGCAATTCATCAGCGTTCGGATCGCCGAAACGCACCGTTTGTCGAAATTGCCTGCGGTGCGCTGCCCGAAAACTTGCTGGAAAGTGAATTGTTCGGGCACGTTGCCGGTTCATTTACCGGGGCCATCGGCAACAAACAGGGCAAGTTCAAACAGGCGGATGGAGGCACGATCTTTCTTGACGAAATTGGAACCGCTTCCCCTGGTTTGCAGGTCAAACTGTTGCGAGTGCTTCAGGAACTGGAATTTGAGCAGGTCGGAGGGACGGAAACATTCAAGGTAAATACCCGTGTTATTCTGGCCACCAACGAAGACCTTTCCCAGTCCGTGGCCAACGGCACGTTCCGTCAGGACCTGTTTTATCGGATCAACGTCATCAATCTGCAATTGCCATCGCTCAGCCAGCGACCGAATGACATTTCGCTGTTGGCTCAGCATTTTCTCGAAAAGGTCTGTGAAGAGACCGGCAAAACCGTGGACGGATTTGACAATCCCGCTATGCTGGCCCTGCAACAGTACAATTGGCCAGGCAATGTGCGTGAGCTGCAGAACATTGTCGAACGCTGCGTGCTGCTCGGCAAAGGCCCCACGATTTCCGTCGCCGATTTGCCCGGCAATGTGACGTCTGAGCTGGCTCCTTCCCAGACGATTGCTGCCAATCCTTCGGGTCGGCAAACATTGAAAGAGGCGCTGGAAGCTCCCGAGCGTCAGATCATTTACCAGGTGCTGAAGGAAAACAACTGGAACCGCAATGCGACTGCCGACCAACTGGGAATCAACCGCACGACGCTCTACAAGAAAATGAAAAAGCTGGAACTGGAAAACCAGCACTAGGCTTTGTCACAGCCAAGAAATGGGGTTGTTCTCTGAGGCGTTTTTGACGGTCCTATCGGGAACACAAGGAGGTGTTCCATGCAGAAGAAG
>JBGSXT010000007.1:0-6252 GCA_041751295.1 Mariniblastus sp. | reverse complement strand
CAGCCAGTTTGTCTGTGCACGTTGCTCAAAACCACATCGAGCGTGGCGAACATGAGCATGCTGAAAAATTCCTCCTGAGGGCGGTCAAGACTCTTAACGAAATGAACAGCCTGTTTGGTACGGTCCTGTCGGACGCTGGCGCGTTTCCCGCTTCCCCATCCTGCGAGCCGCCGGAACAATCGGCTGTATCAACGAACCCTGTGATGTCAACGCCATGGACCGTGTTGGTTGTGGAAGATAACGACAACGAACGCGAGTTGCTGGCGGGCGTGCTCGAAATGTCCGGCTTCGATGTGACCGCCGTCGCTGACGGGCTGGCAGCGATCGACTACCTGGAAACGCACGAGCTTCCCGATGTCGTCCTGATCGATATGCAGATGCCTCGCATGGATGGGCCACAAACCATCAGAAAAATCCGCGACGAATTGGAGCAGAACGAATTGTCCATCGTCGGTGTTTCAGGCCTGACACAATCACAGGCACAAATTCCAACCGGCGAGCGGGGTGTGACAGCGTGGTTTTCGAAGCCGGTCAATCCCACCCAGCTGGTCAAGTACCTTCAGCGCGAGATCGAATCGAAATTCAACACGTCGATCAATTAGTTAGTTCAAACGCGGTCATTCAAACCAATCACGCCATCTTTTCCGGCGCAATGATCGCAGCAGTAGAACGTGCCGTCCGCTTCGAGTCCGTGTCCGATAATTCGACATTGACAACGCGCACAGGTCGGGGCCAGTGCTTGAATCGCACATTCGAAACTGTCAAACGTGTGAGTTTGTCCGTCCTTGGCGATCTCAAAACTCTTGTCGTATTCATTTCCGCAAGTTTCGCATTTTCCCATACTATTACCTTTAATCCGGCTTGAAGACATGATTGTAATTTACGCGTCGCGCGTATCCACGCAAGCGGTATCCTGGCCCGTCGACGAGCATCGTTCGAATTCGATCGAAAAAAAAGCACGGTCCATAACTGAACCGTGCTGAACCTTCTGCGAAACGGTATTCATCGCGGTGTTAGCGCTGCTTGGTTGTGCTGTTTCGCGAATAGGTTCTTTCGTAGGCATCTTGGGCAGCGCGACGCGCTTGATGCCAATCCATTGCGGATTCGCCAGTCAGCGGGTCTTCGTTACGGAATTATTTTGCCTGTTCTTTACTGGTTTTCTTTTTTTCGGACATGTCCTGTATGGCGTGTTAAACTGGCAGTGCTGTACGGTTAATTATCGTGGCCAGAGACGACAGCTTTTTATCAGCCAGCTCCTCATGGTTCAAATTCTGCTTCAGCAACTTTAACGCTTTTTGGTAGTCCAGTGATTCGGCCCAGGTGCAAAGCGTGCCGTAAGTCGCGATTTCATAGTGTTCAACTTTTTGGGCGGCCGCGATCAACATCGCGTCTTTGACGTCTGGTTCTGCCTCTTCCTTGATCATCCCATCTGCTTCTTTTAACAGACCTTTCATCGCCTCGCACGTCTTCGCCCGACCCGTTTTGCCGGTTTCTTCAAAAGCCTGTTCAACGCGCTGAACATGTTCTTCGGTTTGTGCGAGATGGTCTTCAAAGGCTTTCTTTAAATCTTTATTTTTTGCGGCTTTTGCCATCTTGGGCAGCGCTTTTACGAGCTGCTTCTCTGCGCTTAAAATGTCACGAAGCTCATCGTAAAATGCATCTGCCAAATTTTCGACCGACATGGAATTTTCCTTTCAAGGTTTTGTTGAGCCCATCGCCTGCTTCGTTCATTGATGAACGCCCGCTCTTAACTCGAAGCAGACCAAGCTCCCAACGTTCATGCAATTGTCATGCCAGGAACGAATTTCTCTCAGGCGATGCAACGGCAAACGGCCCTCATCGACCGCATCCGAGGAAATTCCCGATACTCGAATCGCGCGACACCGGTCAAACTGACACGTGGCCGGAAGCGGGGCGTGGCAAAGTGACAACGACGGCCTGCGTTCGATTTGAATTGGGAGACTCCTGTGTCGACTGTCGACATGCAAACAGCGCGGCTTGGCGCCGTTTGCGTTTTAACGCACAATCGAATTGACAAGGCAATTCCAAAAACGGAACGGCTTCGCAACGCTTCGAATTTTGCGCCACAATTCTTTCAATATCAATTACGATCGTAGACGCGAGCGGAGATTCGACTGCGGAAAACCAGTTGTAGGATTGGCCTGATTCATGGCGAAAAAGTAAACAGCGGAGAATTCCCACGCAAGGAAAAGAGAGCTGAGGAGTGCTGCCGCGGAAAAGTCGGCGCTAAGGAATAATCCGCCTTCAGATGACCTCCAACCTCAAACCGTAGTAAAGTCGAACGAGGCAGAACAATCGGCGACGTCCAAACAACTTTCGGCCATTGTTGGCATCGGGTCGGCTTCCGGCGGCCTGAAGGCGATAGAACAATTGCTCTCGCAGTTACCGGAAAATCTAGGCATTGCCTATTTTTTTGCCCAGCATTTGAACAGTGATGCTTGGGGCGCGGAGAACGATGCACAAACAACGGGAAGCGGTAAACCAGGGCCCGTCTCAATCGGAATTGGACTGATGCAAAACGCAACTGATTTGGCCGATGATTATTCGGGGGACTTTTCAGACCTGCCGTGCGCAGGTCAGCGAGTTCCGCTTCGTCGCGGGGTCTGAGTGCGAATCTCTTTTCGTGTACTCCGAGTTTCCCGGGTCACGAGCAACTCGTCTTGAGTCGTGCCTTTTCGCGATGCCTGTTCCGCCGTCTTTTCGGCCTTACGAGAGGATTTGGCAGGTTCCGATTTGCGTGTGCGTTCTTTCTTAGTCATACAATTTCACGATGTTAACCGACGAATCATGCATTTGCCGTTTGCGACGTCCGACCCTTCGTTGACGTACGAGTCGTGTTCTTTCTTTATTCAAAGTTGCTGAGTTGCGAAACATTTTACCAGCAGTGCTACGCAAACCATGTGCCATCGGACTTGCCCAAATTGAAGCAGACGCAATACATCAATCGTATTTCATTGAGCTGGCGGAATTCTTATGCTGGTGACACTCAATGATCAGGTTCCTTTTCCCGCATTGGCTGGTTGCGATTCGTTCGAGGTGGTTGAATTGTTACCAGTTTTCAATCGGAAGACTTGCCACTGGTTCGGCACGCGTGCTGCACCAAATTGTTGGCAAGGATCGCAAACGACGGATACGCAGGGCAATCTGCAGGAAGAATTGATCGAGGCCTTTTTAGATTGCCAAGAAAGTATTGTTCAGGAGGCAAACGTTCTATCCAATACGCACTCGCGTGAGATGACTTCGTCGGCGGCTCTTGGTATTGTTTGTTGGCCCGTAATGCACTTGGCATGGGCGGGCAATTGTCGCTGCTAATGCTATCGACGTCAAAATTTAACGTTGTTGACGGATGAGCGGTTGCCTGCGTCCGGCCAGATAGATTCCGATTATCCCTGCCCGGTTGCTTCATCGACTGAAGGCAATGAACCGGCCCACTCGCAGGATGTTGCGGGAGGAGGTCCGCGTTCGTTAACTGCCGAAACCCGCATGATTGAACTCGACTTTGGCGATTCCATTTTATTCTGTACGGATGGTTTGACCCGACACTTGCCAGATCGCCGTATTGGCGAGATTCTGGATTCGACGATCACGGCCCCGGATTGTTGCCACGCCTTGATCAACGAATCACTGGGTGCCGGTGGACTGGACAACATTACAGTCATTGTGGCTCGTTTTTTAAGGCGCGTTCAAACAACCCAGTCCGCGACGGCCTCCGCAGATGCGGAAGTCCCGTTGAAAGCGGTAGACCGAATGGATTCAAATGTTGCGTTTCTCGGCGATCTGAAAAGGCGAATCAGTCACGTCGTGTGACTTCCTTTCTGGTTTAAACTTGTCCAATTTGATCGGGATTTGACCACCCGGCAATGCTCAGCAGAATTGGTGCTAAAGCCCAATTGCGATGAGAAGCGATTTGTCCGTCCCGCTAAAACTCTCATAAATCCGCAGACTGCCACAAAATTCGATCGGCACACATTTTGCGTTACCGTTTACGGGATCGAGGCACAGAGTTTGCGGAATTTGAATAGACCGTTTCGTGCAATTCCAAGTGTTTATTCAAAAGGCGAAGCGCAATTCAGGATCGGAGCTTAAGATGGAAAGCAGTTTACAAATTAACATTAGAGGGCTCATGAGCGCGGAAATACGTCGTCGAATCGGACAAGTTCGAGACGGTTGGGATGGATTCGAAAGAAGAAAACGAAGAGTTTTAGGCGAGTTGAGAACCCGGGAATTGTTGACTTTCTGCTCTGTAACCAGGTCACTTTGTGTAACTCAATTGTCAATTCAACTTGACTCTTAAGGAACTTACGATGGGGCGTCAAGCAGAACGATCCACCCGCATTACTGAATGAGAATTCCACAGTCGATTCCGCAACCCGTTGATCCGGCAACGATTGCTGTCCTGCGCAGTGACTGTGCCGCGCGAACCTCCAGAGCAGCTGCTGACTGCTCATCATCGTTCAGTTACTTGACGGCGAAGTCGTCGTAATGCAGTGTGGGCCACCTCTCAGGGGACTATTGCATCAATCAGTCACTCATTAAAAAGAGACTTACCTGGCAATACAGGGCCTACTCAAATGACCAGAGCCCTTGTGCAAGGCGAAGCAAAAGGAAGAAGCGCGAAGCTTGGGACGTGGGAGCAACCAATGCCTGTTGCCGCTTTGGACTGGCGAAATGGTCTCCGTTCCGAAACCGTTTCGCCCCGTTAACGCGGGTCCAGTTAGAACTCAAGATACAACTGCCCTCAACACCGAATAAGTGAGGCTTCAAGTGGATTTTCTAACCCAGATCTTTGATACCTCGGACTTTCCGGCTCGATGGAACTGTGGACAATGGACAGCGGGCCACGGCTGGCTGCACATCTTGTCCGACCTCGGCGTATGGTCGGCTTACGTCGCCATCCCAATTGTCCTCGGCTACTTTCTTGTACGTCGGAAGGACTTGCCATTTCGCAAAATCTTCCTTTTGTTCGGGGCCTTTATTCTCGCCTGCGGGACGACGCACCTGATGGAAGCGATCATTTTTTGGTGGCCCGCTTACCGTTTGGCGGGCCTCATTAAGCTGTTTACGGCCGTCGTCTCCTGGGCGACTGTAGTTGCCCTTGTGCCGATAGTACCAATGGTGCTGGCGATGCGCAGTCCCGAAGAACTCGAAGGCGAAATCGCAGCTCGTGAGCAAGCAGAAGAATCGCTACAGAAAGTCAACGCCGAACTGGAAAAACGGGTGCAGGAGCGAACGCAGGAGTTGACGCAAGCGGTAGCAGCACTGCGGGACGAGCGTGAACTTCTCCGCATCACACTGGCGAGTATCGGCGACGGGGTGATAGTGACGGACGCCTCGAGTCGAGTGACCTTTCTCAACGCCATCGCCGAATCTCTCACCGAATGGACCACTGCAGAGGCAAAAGGTGAACCGCTGGGCAAAGTCTTCAACATCATCAGTGAGAATAGCCGTCAGTCCGTTGAGAGTCCGGCGTTGCGGGCGTTGCAGGAAGGAATCGTGGTCGGTCTGGCGAATCACACAATCCTCATCGGCAAGAATGCTACCGAGCGAGCCATTGACGATAGCGCCGCCCCCATTCGCAACGACCAGGGCAATGTTGTCGGCTGTGTTCTGGTCTTCCGAGACATCACTGAGCGACGGCTGGTCGAGCAGCAAAAGTCCGACCGGCTGGCGACCGCAAGTCTGTTGGCTTCCATAGTGGAGTTTTCCCAGGACGCCATCATCCGAATGTCCCCGGATGGGGCAATTCAGAGCTGGAACAAATCCGCTGAGAGGCTTTACGGATACAAGTTTGAGCAAGCCGTAGGACGCAACATCTCCCTGATTGTGCCAAGGGATCGAAAAGGCGAGGAACAACTAATCATGGCACGGATAAAGTCGGGGGAGCATGTCAACCACTTCGACACAGTGAGGATGAGGAGCGACGGTGTGCCGGTGGATGTGTCGCTGACCATTTCGCCCATCAAGGACGAAGCGAACGAGATCGTCGGTATCTCGAAAACGGCAAGGGACATCACTGAAAAGAAGGAATCGGAGCAGCGAATCTACGGCCTCATGAACGAGTTGAAGGAAGCAGATCGGCATAAGGATGAATTCCTGGCAACTTTGGCCCATGAACTTCGCAATCCGCTCGCGCCAATTCGAATTGGTTTAGAAGTCATGAAACTGAAAAAGGATGATCCGGCGATTCTGGAGGAAATCCGCGCCACCATGGAGCGACAGACGCGGCAGTTG
>JBGSXT010000006.1:0-2204 GCA_041751295.1 Mariniblastus sp. | reverse complement strand
GCCCAAAGCCGCCGGGATACTGGGGATGATGAACGAAAACACCATGACCGCGCCGTGCAGTGTGAACATCTGGTTATATTGGGCGTCCGTCAGGATCCCTCCGCCATCGGTGTTGTTGTGCCACAAATGGGTTCGCAGCACGAGCGCAAAAACGCCGGCCAGCAACAGTGCCGTCGTGACCCCAATCAAATACATGATCCCGATCCGCTTATGATCGAGCGTGAAGGCCCAAGACGCGAATCCTTTGGAGGCATTCAAATAGTTGTTTTCGGCGTTTCCGAAAAGCTGATTTCGATCGATTGTTGCTGTCGCTGCCATGTCTATGACCCTATCAAGAAGCTTGACGCTTGCCTATTTTTCTTCATCGTTGATCTGTTTCGAATTTTCGTCCGACGCAGGAACGTCCGGACTGTCGACAGGCTTCTCCGCTATCGGCGGTTCCGATCCAATGGCATCACCTGCTGCACCCTTGGCACCTGCTTCGGTGGCCTTCTCGAGGTCCAGTTCCGCGGCTGTCTTTGGACTGCCGTATTTTTCCGGATCATTTACGTATTTGATGTAGGCGATCAGGTCCATGATGTTTTCATTCGTGAGTTTGCCTTCAAAAGAATTCATCTTGGAAATCGGACCAAAGCCTTCCACGACTTCCTTTTCCGGATACTGGATCGACCTGCGAATGTATTCTTCGTCCACTTTGACCGTGGTCCCGTCGATCAATTTCTCCTCGCCTTTGTTCCAAATCAGGTTCAAAGCGGGTCCGGTTGCTGCCTTGCCATCCACCTTGTGACAGCCGGAACAGTTCATCTGGTACAGCCGTTGCCCTGTCTGCCACGGTGGAAACTCGGCTCGAATCCATTCCGTACTGGTATCGCGGGCAGCTTCCGATTCGTGAACCTGACACAGCGTCCTCATCCGCGAATGCTCGTCCCCGCAGTATTCCGCACACGCCAGCCGATACTTGCCTACCAGACTGGGTCGGATATAGGCGAACGTGTATCTATTCGGCACGATATCCATCTTCTGGCGAAACGCCGAAACGAACATGCTGTGCAACACATCGGTCGCCTGCATGATCAACTTGACGGGTTTGTCCTTGACCAAATGCAACTCGGTGGATGTATCGCCATTGGGATATCTGAACGACCAGTTCCAGCGGGACGCCGTGACGTAGATTTCTTCCGCATCGTCGGTGGCCACACGCATGTCGAAAAATCCGCTGGCCCCGGCGTAAAAAATCCAGACCAATATGATGCTCGGTACCACCGACCAGAAGATTTCCAGACTCGTATTGTGGGAACTGCTTGGTTCGGGATCGACGCCTGGGCGGCGACGATACTTGATTACAAACAGAATCATCACGCCGACGATGATTGCGAAAAAAATGGCCGAAATCCAGCTGATGGCCATGAACAGAAAATCTGTGTGCGGGGCGAACTCGCTGGCCTGTTCCGGAAACCAGTATCCTTCCTGCAGGAACGAGCCGGTCCGCTCGTGCCTTTCCGCAAAACTGGTGTCGATTTCCGCAAGGGGCAAAAAATTGTACAGATTCATATTCTTGTTTCGTATCTCAGCCTGTTTTCAATTCGTTTTCGCAATCGAACTCGTTCGATTCGGGCAACGCCGTGTACCGACCGGCCCCTCGAAACCAATAAGGAATCAAACCACCCAGCAGCAGAATCGCCGTAAAAGCGCCTCCTATTCGCATGATCCCCATCATTTGAGACGTATATTTTCCGGTAGATTCGTCGTACATGTAACAGCCGGTGATATACGTGATCCGATTGATCGATGAGCCGATTTTACCCTCCGCCGCTTCCACCAGTGCCCGCTTGATGGTTACCGGTTCATAATCCAGCCCGTGAATGTAGCGAACGATTTTGCCCTTAGGAGAAAGCAGCAGGAAAACCGGTGGATGAGAGTACAGCTTTTGGTGGGGAATGTATTTGTATTTTATTCCGCAATTATCGGCCAACACTTCGATCGAATCCCGCGTGCCGGTTAAAAAGTGCCATCCGTCAGCCGTTTTTTCATCGCCATAGACGGTCAGGTATTTTTCTTTGGATTTTCGCGCCGTCGCCACCTGCTCCAGTGGATCAATGCTGACGGAAATTACCTGGAAGTCGTCGTTCGCCTTGAATTCGGTCTTCCGCAGCGACATCGCCATATTCTCAAGTTGAACGCTGCACAGTTTCGGACAATTCGAA
>JBGSXT010000005.1:0-2929 GCA_041751295.1 Mariniblastus sp. | reverse complement strand
GGATTGATTTAATGTTGGGCGGAATTGGTTCGGCCGGCCGGTGCCCGATGGCGGGGCCGGTCGGCTGGGACCAATTTGGCAATTTCGGGGCTGGAAATGGGATTTGCCTGAACTAGGCTGAATTCATGCCGAGCCGCGTGCCAGGACTCCCGGCCTGTTTTTCTCGGCTCGCAATCACCCCGGGGCCAAAGCCCATTTTGACTCTCGGGCTTGTACCATTTCCATGGACGCATCAGGGGGAAACATGCGCCACACCTTCATCGTCACGTACGACATTTGCGATCCCAAACGGCTGCGCAAAGTTTTCAAGACGCTGCGGAACTGCGGCGATCATCTGCAGCTGAGCGTGTTCGAGTGCCAACTGTCAGCCACCGATCTGTTGCAGCTGCGCGACAAGCTGTCAGAAGTCATCAACCATGCCCACGATCAGGTGTTGTTCGTGAACCTCGGACCGAGCGAAGGACGTGGCGAACGGGTGATCGAGGCGCTCGGTTAGCCTTATCAAGCAGTCGACGCGCCTTGCATGATCGTATAAGTGTATTTTGGTCCGGCAATCGTCAGCCGGACGTGGCGGCAACAGCAGTGATGTCATCCTGAAAAGTCCCATTTGTCGCACCAAGAACCAAGAACTACCTAACCTACAGCCTTCAGCCTAAAGCCTTATCCCCCATGATCCAAGCCAACGAAGATCCCGTTGCTGAATTCGATCCAGCTGATGACGTCGATGCGCTGCCAGCCCGCATGCTGAACGAATTTGTGTATTGCCCTCGACTGTTCTATCTGGAACATGTCGATGGACTGTTCGCCCACAACCCCGACACGATCGAAGGGAGCATTCGCCACAAACGGGTTGACCGGAAGACGGATGCACTCAAGCCGGCCGACAAACGGAAAATACGAAAAGACGATGACGGGGATGACGAATCAGAAACTGCGACGGCGATCAAGGAACCGATCCACGCACGAAGCGTTACGCTTTCGAGTGAGCGGTACGGCGTCCTTGCCAAAATCGATCTGGTTCAGGCCGCGGGAAACCGCGCGACGCCCGTCGATTACAAACGTGGCTCGCCCAAACAGTTGCCCGACGGATCGTTGAGTGCCTGGGACCCGGAGCGAGTGCAGTTATGTGCCCAAGCCCTGGTGCTCCGCGAAAATGGCTACGAATGCAATGAAGGAGTGCTGTTTTTCTGGGAAACCAGGCAGCGGGTTTCGATCGCTATCGATGAATCACTGGTCGCGATGACTGTCGAGGCGATCGCCGGTGCCCGTGCCGTGATGCAGGACCGGATCGCGCCTCCGCCTCTCGTCAGTTCCCCCAAATGCCCACGCTGTTCGCTGGTGGGAATCTGTCTGCCGGACGAAACCAGCCGCTGTCGCCAAGTCGATCACGAAGGCCAGCCGCTGGTCCAGCCCCTGTTGTTCGACATCGGCCCGGTCTGGCGCGATTCCGATGGAGCTTCGATTCATCCGTCATCGCAAACTCGGGCACTGATCACCGCGCGCAACGAGCGCCGTCCGCTGTATTTGAATACCCAAGGCATGTACGTGGGTAAATCGGGGGAAGTGCTGCAGATCAAGCTAAAGGATCAAATCGTGGAGAAGGTTCGGCTACACGATGTTTCGCAAGTCAATCTGATGGGATCGGTGCAAGTCACAACCCAAGCGGTTCAATCGTTGCTGCAAATGGAAATCCCGCTGCTGTATTTTTCGATGGGGGGCTGGTTTTATGGGATGACCCAGCCGGTCGGATTGAAGAACATCATCTGGCGGCGCGAACAGTTTCGCCAGGCCGATTCGTCATCGTTCTGTTTGCGGCTGGCGAAGCAGTTGGTGCTGGACAAAATTCGCAACCAGCGAACTCTGTTGATGCGCAACCATATTCAGCCGCCGGCCGAAGCGTTGCAGTTTCTCAAAGCGCTGACGCTCGATACCGAACGCGCGTCCGGATTGGGGCAGCTGCTCGGAATCGAAGGGATCGCCGCTCGAACCTATTTCGAGCACTTTGCGGGGATGATCAAAGTCGGCCGGGCTGACGATCCAAACCGGGCGCCTTGGGAACCGGATGATGAAGTTCCCGAATGGTTGACATTCGATTTCAAAGGTCGCAATCGCCGCCCGCCGCGCGATCCGGTCAACGCACTGTTGTCATTGGGTTACAGTCTGCTGGCCAAGGATTTGACCGTAATTTGTGCGGGGGTGGGACTCGATCCGTATTTGGGCTTTTACCATCAACCTCGATTTGGACGGCCAGCATTGGCGCTTGATTTGATGGAGCCGTTTCGGGCGCTAATTGTGGACTCGGCGGTCTTGTCGGCGATCAATACGCGGATGGTACAGCCCGACCACTTTGTGGCGGCGGCAGATGCCGTGGCCTTGACGCCGGACGGACGCAAGGCATTTTTCCGTGCCTATGAACAGCGCATGGACCAGCTTGTGACGCATCCCCTGTTCGGCTATCGTGTCAGTTATCGTCGAGTTCTGGAAATTCAAACCCGACTCCTGGCTCGGATGCTGATGGGTGAAATCTGGCACTATCCGTCCTTTGTGACTCGTTAGTCCGGTTCCGACACAGATCAGACACGGGTTCGATAGATGCCCGTGATTTGTTGGTACCGAACAATTTGAAAGCGGGTATGAATTCGCAGATTGTCCAGAAAGTCCGTTGATTGATGCACGCGAGCGGCGAGGCGTTGGACAAACCCCGGCGACCGCTCGCGAGGCCAATAATAGCGTGAATAGGAGCGATCAAAAGTGTGAGACCAGTGATATTGAAGTTGGAAACTGAGCCTGTAAAAGTCACCGCTCGCAAGTCGCAGCGTAACCTTGGCTGCCGCAACGACTTGCGTGCGGAGCCCTTTCCGCGTTCAAAAGAACGCGGCCTCATTGAAGCTCGATACCCGTTTCAAGAGTGGCGACAATCCCCTTTTCT
>JBGSXT010000004.1:0-4700 GCA_041751295.1 Mariniblastus sp. | reverse complement strand
TCCCTATGATGCACTCGGGAAGGGCGTTCAACCGCGCCCTTCCATTTTTTCAACCATTGACGAACAAACAGCGTACTGGCATCCACGTTTTGATCTATCCCTGACGAGCTGACAACTGGGTTGATCTACTGTGATTTACAGCAATCGGGCGATATATTTTCAATAGCAGCAGAGACTTGCTTTTTGTGCAATCAATGGCGAGGGAGGTCGATTTGACTTCCCTCGTTTTGTTGACTGGACGGGTGAATTGTTGACCCCTTCCGATCAACTTTGTTCGACGCAGCGAATATCTACTTTAAATGGAATCGATTCATGAACCGGAAACTTCTGTACTGCCTGCTTTCCCTGCCGCTCGTCCTGCAACCAATACTGGTGGCACATGACGGGCCAGACCCGGTTGCCCACTGGCAATTCAACGAATTCAATCTGCGGGGAAAAAAACTGCAGGCCCGGCTGGGACCTGACGGCAAGTTCAACGAGCAACCTTCAACCGCTTCAGATGCGCTTGGACAATCGCTCCGGTTCAATGGACGCGGAATCGAATGTGTAATTGCCGACGACTTCAATGACGTTCGTGAATACCTGCCCACCGAGGCGATCACGGTATCTGCGTGGGTTGCGATCGATACGCCGATTGAATGGGGTGGGATCATCGGCACGATCCAGGACAATGGAGAGGCTGAAACAGGCTGGCTGTTGGGATACAACAACCAGGCAAATTTCACATTCACGCTGGCCAGTGAGGGTGTCGACGACGGTGATGGGAAACAGACCTGCCTGGTCGGCAAATCAAAATTTGAATCGGGCCAGCTGGTTCACGTTACCTGCGTCTACGATGGTCAATTGATGCAGTTGTATGTCAACGGCATTTTGGACGCGGAGTCTGACCAACAGAGCGGAAAAATTTTGTATCCCGACAAAGCACCATGGGTCATCGGCGCTTTTCGCGATGACAATGAATTCAACCCGTTGACGGGCAGAATCAGGGAAATCGCACTGTACGATATCGCGGCCAAACCAAAATGGGTAGCTGAAGCATTCGGCCATCAGCAGCAACTTGTGAAACTGCCAGGACAGATGCCCGACGGCAGCGCAAAATTCGTTGTCAAACCCTACTTGCAATACGGAACACAAACCGGGATGACCGTCGTCTGGCGCAATGCGTCGGCGGTTGACGGCAAGCTGCATTGGGGCGAAACGATTCGCTGCAAAAACGCGATTCCAACTGCAGCCCCCGCCGAAATCCAACAGATTCGCATCGACGGACTCGAACCGGAAACTCAGTATTTCTATTGGGTTGAATCGGCGGATGCGAAGGGTCAGGTGATTGAAAGCGACGTTTCGACTTTTCAGACGGCCAGTCGAAAAGAGACACCGTTTGCGTTTGCCGTCATCAGTGACACCCAGGAGAATCCCGCCGTCTCTGGTCCGATTGCCGAATTAGCCTGGGCGCATCGCCCGAATTTTCTGTTACACGCCGGTGATCTGGTCGATCAGGGAAAAATGAGTGACGATTGGATCGACGAATTTTTTGCTTCCATGCATCCGTTGATTTCACGAGTGCCGATGTTCCCCGTTCTCGGCAATCATGAACAGAACGCCCGGAACTATTTCGATTACATGGCCCTGCCCGATCCTGAGTACTATTACAAATTCAGTTACGGTAACGCTGATTTCTTCATGATCGATTCCAACCGGAAAGTCGAACCCGGCAGTGAGCAATATGAATGGCTCGAAGCGTCACTAGCCGAATCGACGGCGACGTGGAAGTTCGTCTGTCACCATCATCCCCCCTACTCGTCCGATGAAAACGATTACGGCGATCTCTGGAAGACCAACCAGAGCACGCGCGGGGATTTGCGCATTCGCGAGCTGGTCCCGCTATACGACAAGTACGGAGTCGACATCGTGTGGACCGGTCACATTCACTCCTACGAACGGACTTGGCCGCTGCGCGAAGAACAGGCCGTCGAAGTCAATGGAACGATCTACATGATCACTGGCGGAGGTGGAGGCGGACTGGAAACGCCCGGTCCATTTCGTCCGTTCTTCCAGAACAACGTGCGACATGGGCATCACTATCTGATCGTTGCGATCAATGGCAAGACTCTGGAACTGAAGTCGTTTTCGCTGGACGATGAACTGTTCGACACCGTCACCATCAATAAAAACTGACGGGACAGCGTTGTTTTCAGCGTAAAATAACGAGAATACAAACACGATGCGCAACCGAGTGAATTTGCCGCAAGTCATGCTCTCGGTTGCGCATCGTGCTTGAATTGCCTGAAATATGCCGCTGTCCAGCTAGCCGCCGACATTCATTCCTCGGTTTGTGGTGGCTGCAATTGTCCCTGTAACAGGCAGGAAAATTCATCGGGGAAGTTGACCGACACGCGGGCATGCACTGCCCCCTGGCGGTCAAAGAATCGCTGGCTCCCCTGACAGGTGAAGACTCCTTCGTGCCAGACGCCCGGATGAATGTACAGACCACTCGATCCATCGAACCAGAAACAGACGAAGTCTTCCGGTTGCACATCGTCGTCGGGCAGCGCCAACGGCACGACAAACGGTTTCGGTTCAAGTGGGAAAAACAGCTGGCCGCCATCGGGGTGATAATTCGCATGCCACATTAAAATCGAATCAGCTGGACGTGAATGATTTTCCCGAGCAACTTCCGGTTCCGATCCGTATCCCAGAATGTAATGACCACCGACAGCTTCGTTGCGGCCGTACAACACGTCCCCCTGCCAGAAACTGGTAAACACACCTTGCGTTGTTCCCGCTTCATCCCCCGAATCCAGATCGACAGGTCTCCATCCTTGAGCTGGCCAGCGAACAATCTCGACCGGGAATGATTCGTAATCACCGATTATGGGCCGACCAAAGCCGGCAAGATTTTCTGCATTGCCAATCCGAACCGGCATGGAAACGCGGCGCAGTCCGGCCGGAATCAACGGTTCAAGATAATTGGGAGCTGCGATAGTCATTGTTTCAATTTCCGGTTTTCCGTTTCTCCTTATCTGCTCAATTGTTTTAGCCGATGATCGCGCAGGCATCAGTCGAAACGCGAACAAACCATTCGAATTGTGTCAACGGTCAGACTGCCTGCGCAGTTCGTCATGACCAGCAACGTGGCGTGACAATCGTTTTGCGCTTTCATGGGGAATTAACAATTTCATCGAGATAAGTTAAGGAGCAAATGCTTTAATCTGCACGCGTTGACGGTGGCACTCTGGCATTTTTCAGAATTGAATTCTTTGCGTACATCATTTGAATCGGCGTTAAGCCTGCTGGTTGTTGCAATCGCGGCCCCGATATTACTCGCGGGATGCGGGGAACCGGCGTTGCATCCGGTGACTGGAAAAATCACACTCGACGGCAAGCCTTACGAAAGGCTAATTGTCTATTTTGATCCCATCGGCGATCAAATCAATGAATTCAACTTTGGCGTGGGTGAAACGGATGCCGAAGGAAATCTTGGACTGCGATCATCGGCCGGCGGAGGATTGGCAGCTGGAAATTATCGGGTGTCATTTACCTGCCTGGTCCAGGAGAAAACCGGGCAAGCCGTCGGCCTGTCCGACGAAAAGGACGAAAGCTATGCGTCCGTCGTTCCGAAAGAACTGGTCCCCGAACCCTACAACGATCGCAGCATTAGTCCTGTTGAATTCAACATCCGGCGAACAGACAACGTGTTTACATTCGACATCCCAGTGAAACAGTGAATTTGTGGCTGTAATTTTTTCATTTTCAAATTTCCGGAGGCTGAAATGTTAACAAGAAAATCTGGTTTTACGCTCGTCGAGTTGCTGGTTGTGATCGCGATCATCGGTATCCTGATCGGCATGCTGTTGCCGGCGGTACAACAGGTTCGGGAGGCCGCCAGACGAACAGCGTGCAGCAACAAGATCCGACAGCAGGGATTGGCGGTCCTGCTGTTCGCCGACACATTCAATGATCACCTGCCGATGTTGGGTGAAGCGGAAGAGGGAGGGGCGTGGACCTCGTTTGTGCTTCCCTATGTCGAACTGAACAATATGTTCGGCATCCTTACCTTTGGGGAAACCAATTGGGCGGCACCCGCAGCGATTCTCGATGCCGAACTGGATTCGCCGAACCCGGTGCTGCGTCAGATTGCCGCCTGTGAAAACATTCCGGATTTGTATCGCTGTCCGTCCACGGCCCAGCCCGCCCAAATCTTTGATGCCTCGGTTTATATTCCCGCCTGGTTTGTCGCTGCACGGGTCCCTGGCAATTACCTCGGTGTCGTCACCGGGATCCAACCGGTCGACTGGAAGCCGTCTTGGGGCTGGGGCGCACCGAACCGGGGAACCTGGGATGGGAATACGACGCTGCATCACAGCGAACTGGATGGCATGATCATCAATCGGCCGCGCGGAGGATCTGGGTCGGAAAACCGGATCGAGAATGGTGGTATGGGCAGCCAAGTCAGACTTGCCGACGTTCAGGACGGATTGTCCAACACACTAATGATCGGTGAAGCGGAGTCGGACCCGCAACTGGCCGAAGTTTCCGCCGTTCGCGAAACGCCCAACACGGGTCGCAAAGATCATTGGGCGATGGGGGGTGACGACATGGATAATTGGGAAGGCACAGACTGGTCGGAAATGGGAGGTTCGACGGCTGTCGCGATCAACTACCGCCGACCCGCCGCCGAATTCCCCAGCGCAGTGCAATTG
>JBGSXT010000003.1:0-3046 GCA_041751295.1 Mariniblastus sp. | reverse complement strand
CGGCGATGGCAATTCGAAATTTGCGTTGTTGTGTCATTTGCTTAAAATCTATTGAATTCGGATGAGGGGAGTTTCATGTTATTATGCAAATCGATCGTTCGGCATTGGTCAGTTGTTAAGTCAGCGTTCACGATTTCTTTTATTGCCGTTTTGTTGATTGGGGACCGGCAACTGTTGATGTGGAGATGGGTTTTTCCGTCCCGCTAGCCGAATGGAATGCCGCAGAAGAGCTTGAAGTCGTAGCTACCAAGTATTGTCGGGCAAAAATCAATTACGAAGAGTGTAATAGCACTGATAAGGAACTTCCTTCTGGCGTGTACCGCGTTGATTTCAAAAAAGTATCGCACACGCAGGGCACAGTAACTTTTACAAGGGCTAACTAATGAATCTTCGATTGGCGATTGTGTGGCTTGCATTTGTTATCGTCGCCAGAAATGGCGTTACGCAAGAATTAAAGTCGGATTATGGAGTTAAGAATTATTCGATTGAAATGGGCGTGGCTTCGAGGCTTGTTCATCGCACAACAATCAAGTTTCTGGAATTGGTTGATGAACAACTAACTGAAATTGATGAAATCCGGCAAAAATATCGCAAACTCGCGGACGAAATAAGGACTTCCACCAGTTTGACCGATCGAGACAAAATAACCAAACTTGGCGAATTGGCAGGACCACTCAATGAAGAATTGCGGTCTGTGTTGCTGCCGGACCAAAAAGAACTGTTGACACAGCTGTATATTTACCATTCCGTCTTGGAGAGCAGTCTGGCCTATGCCATGGTCGACGGCCTAATTGCTCAAGAGATTGGCCTTTCGAACAATGACCGTCGGGCCATCAGGCAGGCGGTCCGGGATGTCTTCAAAGAATATGAACAGGCTCAGGAGAGTTTCCAGGAAAGGGCAATTGCACGATTGATCGATGCCGTTCCTATCGACAAGAAGGATCGCTTCAAGGAACTGTTGGAGCCGATGATGCTCAAGGGTGGCATGCTCGTTCCGAACAATAACTTTCACTTTAATGTTGAACACTTATGGGGCGAGACAGCGGAACGGCAGGTGTCGCCTGCGGAAGGCGACGAATAACGGCCGATTCCCCATCACCTATTGAAACTGAATTGGATATTCCAACCGGAAAACCGAGCAGGAGCGATTAACATGAAAATGAAAGTCAGTTTTTGGACGGCATGTTTGGTGCTGTCGATTGGAAACAACCTGACTGGCCAGCAGGAGGATTTATCGAGTATCGAATTTCGGCTGAAAAACTTCCGATTTGATTACGGCCTGGCCAACAGTTTGGAATCCGCGTCTATCGCAGACTTCCTACAACTGGTTGACGATCAGAAAACTGAACTCGCAAAAATCAAAAAGAAATATGTCAACCGGGCAGCCAAAATCAGCGACAATCAACAACTAAAACCCGAGGAAAGACTCGAAAAAATGGGAGAATTGACCAACCCGCTGAACGAGGAACTGGAACGCGTCCTGTTACCGCATCAGAAGAAACTTCTAGAGCGATTCGGTTTCTACAATCGAGTGCGCAAAGAAGGATTGGTCAATTCCATGTTGCAGGGCGAGATCGCCAAAGAACTTGAATTCTCCAAGCGGGACATCCGCGCGATCAAAGCAGAAGCCGAAACGATGTATGGCGACTATCGTCAATCCATGATTGAAGCACAGCAGCGCGCGATTGCCAAGCTTGTTGAATCGTATCCGAAAGAGAAACAGGATCAGCTGAAAAGGATGTTGGCACCCATGCTGGACGGAAACGGACTGATCGATGACGACATCGTGGGCTGGCATTTTCAGATCAACGACAAAGCAGTGCAGGAGAACACAACAGGGATGCAGATAATGGACCAGAACAAATAACCTTGGTTGTCATTCGAAACTATTCAGCTTGAATGTCGTAAGATTGGAATTGTTTTCGAGAAAGTTCACGGGTGAGCTGGTGAATCTGACAAACAGAACACTGTACTACCGGTAAGGTTGCGCCAGCACCGTGGTTGCATCCTAGATCAGGCTGAGATTTGTCGGGCAGCCCTGGATTTCCTGAAGCTCGAAAAGGAGACGTAGAGTGCGCCAACAAAGATTGATTCGAATGGAATCGTCTGACAATCGGCGGCATCGGCAGTCGCGAAAATCCGGTTTGTTCAAGTATCAGTGGATCAGGCCGGCAGCGATTGAGCAGCTGCCACCTGTTGCCGATGTTGACCAATCATGTTGCGAAACTGGTTAAACAGATACTGGCTGTCGTGGGGACCCGCTGAAGCTTCCGGATGATACTGGACGCTGAATGCGGGATGAACGCGGTGGCGCAGACCGGCGATTGTATTGTCGTTCAGATTGCGATGGGAAACTTCCAATTCGTCCGGCAAGTCTTCGCCAGCGACGGCAAAGCCGTGATTTTGTGAGGTGATTTCGACTCGTCGAGTCTCCTCATTCATGACTGGTTGATTTGCACCGCGGTGTCCAAACTTCAACTTGAATGTTTTTGCACCGCAAGCGAGCGCGAACAGCTGATGCCCCAGGCAAATACCGAAAATGGGAATCTGCCCGAGAAGATTGCGGATCGTTTCAATGGCGTATTCCAAGGGTTCCGGATCGCCAGGTCCGTTGGATAGAAACACTCCATCCGGGTTGTGCGACATGACGTCAGTGGCCGTTGCTGTGCCCGGCAAAATGGTAACGCGGAACCCTTGGGAACATAGATGACGGGCAATATTCCATTTCATCCCATGATCGAGCGCCACGATATGCGGGCTTTCAAGTGAAACGGTGCGGTGCCCAACGTTGCCGCACATGTCCCACCAATTGCTCAACTTCACATTCCAATCGACCTGCCGTTTTGGCAATACCCGTTTGACCAGATCCAGCCCCAACATGCTCTCGCTATCTCGTGCGATCTGGACAAGGCGATTGTCGTCCAGCTCGGTGGTCGAGATGACGCCCCGCATTGCACCAGAAAGCCGTATGCGGCGAACAAGTGCCCTGGTATCAATATTCGAGATACCGATCAGTCCGTTCTTTTTCAGAAAATGATCTAAAGTG
>JBGSXT010000002.1:0-5986 GCA_041751295.1 Mariniblastus sp. | reverse complement strand
ACGGTCCTGAAATCGATCGATGTGCAGGTTGGCAAAATGGGCACCATTACTCCCGTGGCCAATCTGGAACCAGTCCAGTTGGCCGGAACAACGGTCAGTCGCGCGAGTTTGCATAATGCAGAAGAAATCGAGCGCAAGGACATTCGGGTTGGCGATACGGTCATTGTCGAAAAAGCGGGCAAGATCATTCCGCATATTGTTCGAGTTGAGAAACACCTGCGTTTGGGAAAATCGTTGCCAAAATACGAGTTTCCGACGGATTGCCCGAAATGTGGCCAGGGGCTTGCGAAAGACGAAGGCGGAGTATACATCCGCTGCTTTAACGTGCTTTGCCCAGCCCAGTTGCGCGAACGCATTCGATATTTCGCAACTCGAAATGCGATGGAAATTGACGGGCTCGGTGAAAAAGTTGTCGATCGGCTGGTTTCGGCTGGACTGGTAACCAATTACGGTGACCTCTACCGGCTGACAGTTGAACAGCTGCAGGAACTGCCGCGAATGGGTGCGGATTCAAGTGCCAAACTGTTCAACGCCATTCAGTCCAGCAAAAGTCGCGGACTTGCCCGGCTGTTGAATGCATTGTCGATTCGTCACGTTGGAATCCGAGTGGCGAAAATTCTGGCCAAACAGTTTGGAAATATTAACCGATTGCGGCAGGCGTCCGTTGTAGAATTATCCGCCGTCGACGAAGTTGGTGAAATTATTGCCAAAAGTGTTCACGGGTATTTTGGCGGCGAGTTTGGCAGGCAAACGATCGATGACTTGATTGGCCTGGGAATAGAAACCGGTTCGGACTCCGTCGAATCGGAAATCGAAGGCAACCAATTGTCAGGCAAGTCGTTTGTCGTTACCGGGACACTGACGAAACACACCCGCGACGAAATCCATCAGTTGATCGAACAGCATGGCGGCAAGGCAGGCTCCAGTGTTTCCGCCAAGACGAATTATTTGATCGCCGGCGAAAAGGCCGGCAGCAAACGGTCGAAAGCCGAAAGTTTGGGCGTGAAGATTATCAGCGAAGAAGAGTTTGCGCAGTTGATTGGACGCGGATCGTAAACTCATTCGTTTGAATATGCTTGTTCGTAAATCGCGAGCAGGTTTTCTTGATTGACGGAGCGGGGGTTGAAGATACCGGTCCATTGCTGCGCAGCGGCGGCGGCGAGTTCAGGCAAGCGGTGGTGCTCGACTCCCAATTGAGCCAATGTCGTGTGCAGACCGGCTGTGTTCAACCAATGTGTGATCCGCTGGGCCAGGAACTGAGCACTGGAAGACAGTTCTGAAGGATCGGAATCGAGTTCCGGATCTAACGCGTTTGGACCCAACAAATCACGATACTGATTGTCAAACACCTGGCCGTTGAATTCGACCACGTGCGGCAGCATCGCGCCGACCGCCTGGCCGTGCGGGATTCCGTAGACGGCCGTCAACGGGTTAGCAAGCGCGTGGCTGGCTCCCAACATCGAGTTCTCGATCGCCAGTCCGGCATACGCTGCGCCCAGTTGCATACCGGATCGAGCGGCGAGATTGTCCGGATCGAAAATCACGGTTTCAAAATTCGCAGCCAACAGACGGAACGATTCGCGACTGAACAACGCTGAAATCCGCGTCCGCTTGGTGGTGACCCACGTTTCGACGGCGTGTGAAATCGCGTCGATTCCAGTCAGCGAGGTGACCGTTGTCGGTTGCGTCAGGGTCAGACAGGGATCGAGGATCGCGAGCCGACAACTTGCTTTGGGATCGCCGCAGGCCATCTTCACATGTGTTTGGGAATCGGAGATCAAGGCGAACGATTGCAATTCGCTCCCCGTGCCGGCAGTGGTCGGAACAGCGATCATCGGCAGCATTTCGTTGGTGGCCTTGCCAACGCCCCAATAGTCCTGCATCGAACCACCACAGGAATAAACGAAGTTTACACCTTTGGCACAGTCCATGCTGCTGCCCCCGCCCAGTCCGATCAATAAATCGGGTTCAAACTTCTTGGCAACGACCAGTCCGGCAGCCACGTGTTCGGTTGTCGGATTTTCTTCGGCTCCGTCAAAGACAAGCGTTTCGATATTTGCCTGCCGCAGCGCCGCCAGTCCCCGTTGCACATGACCAGCGGCGACGATACCGGGGTCGGTGACCAGCAATACCCGGCGTCCACCAATTTCAGCGGCCAGTTCACCGAGCCGGTCAATGGCGTGTTCGCCGCAGACGATGCGAGTTTTGGGCTGAAAATCAAAAGCCGTCGTCCGATTGCTGGTTTGCAGTGTATCCATTGTACTGTTTCTTTTAAACCGTGACCGCTGCCAGTTTTTTGGCAGGCACCTGATACGCCCGCGATCGGAACAGAAACTCAATTAGGTTGCCTTCGTGAGGTTGCAGCCAGTTCAATCGATTGGTGGGAATCGGCCCGATGTTCAAGCGGTCGATGTTGGTGGCGTCGGTCAGGCGGTCGATCCAGTCTTGTTCTTGCGTGATGGCCGTGCCGACCAGTGTCGGGCCTGCTTTTTTGATCATTTGATCCTGAGGACACTTCACAACGGCGACGTAGGGAAACATGTATTCCTTCGACGCGGCGCTGCATTCGGGACTGTCGGCATGGACGACGACCGGGCGCAGGTAGCTGTACCGTTCATGTTCAATCAGCCGCGGTCCGAATGCGGCCGTATAGTCTTCGGCACCAGCCTGCTTCAAGTCCTGTTCGATCATCTGGTACACGGCGGCTCCGACGCCGGGCGTTGTGAATGCAGCCAGGCCGGCGTCGGGGTGATCGGGGGGCAACGCTTCGATCGGGCCCAGTCGCTGGGCAATTGCGTTGGCAATTTCCCGCGTGTGACGAGGTGCCCAAATCCCGCTGCAATTGATGCAGCTTCGGCCTCCGTTGATGAACACGCTTTCGATCATCAGATCGAGATAGTCTTCCCAGCGATCGACGCAATCTTCACCCAAAAAGATTTTGGAGAAGCCTGGTCCATGGACTTGAACTTTCGGATTGCCAGCATATTGGTTGACGGTTTTTTCGCTGCCGAAAATCATGCTTCGCTGACAGGACGACAGAATGCTTTGCCCAACGTCATGCCCGCCAGGATATAATGAGATCGCTTCCGCCGGAATTCCCGCCTGTCGAAACGCCGACGCCATGCGATAGGCGGTCCACGGTTCGGCCGAACCCGGTTTCAGGACTAGGCCCATTTGCAAGACGACCACCGGCAGCCACAAGGCGTGGACTCCTGGTGAATTTGACGGCAGCACCGCGCCCAGGACCGGAGTTTGAGCCTGGTAGCTGACCACGACGTTGCGGGA
Organism: Mariniblastus sp.; assembly: GCA_041751295.1. Taxonomy (GTDB): domain Bacteria; phylum Planctomycetota; class Planctomycetia; order Pirellulales; family Pirellulaceae; genus Mariniblastus. Next base: position 2,701 of record JBGSXT010000002.1, on the reverse strand, counting down.
CTCGACGCCGTAACCGCGTGATAAAATATCCAGCGGCAATCCGCGTGTCAGGCAATCGAGAATGTCCCGCATGTTTCTGAGCACGAAACAGTTCTTTTGCGTGTTGGCCCGGCACATGTTTTCCGGCAGCCCGGTCGATGCCGATTGATGGTGGACGAATTCGTCGGGACTTTGCTGCCCATCGCCGACCGGCAGGGTTTCTTTTTCAAACAGATCGGCGGCTCGAGCCACCATATCGATCAATTCATCGCAGCTGAACTGTTTGAGCGTGTCGCGGGCCGCGTAGGCGGTTCGCATGTCGCGCGTCACCAGTCCACCGTTGGCTTGGCCGATGTTGGCGATCGGTTCGCCGGTGGCGAAATGTACGATGGCGGATTTATCGAGGGACTCGTATTCTTTGCCCCACCGAATCACGGGAATCTCCAGCATTGTTACTCCTTGCCGTTAGTCGCTCGGCTCAATAGACGCCAACCGTTGTCGACGAGGCCAATTCGTGAAACGGACGAACGCCACTGACGCCGTCCCATGGATACAAATCGAAAGGACGTTCGCGTTCTCCTTCGTCCCGCTCGAGAAATCCGGGCACAAAAAATTCGTGGGTCAGTGTGGTCAGCTTGACGCGTCCCGTTTCGCCGTAGCTAACAACCGAGTTCGGGTCATCGAACGCGACGACCTCGGTTACCGCACGGGGTTGCGGAGCGTAATAGGAAATCTTGTATTTGTCCGCCGCCGTAACTGGCTTGCTGCACGCCAGGCCCATTAGCGTGTTTCCATAGGTCGGCGTCATGTAAACGCCGCTCACTTCTGGTGGGCCGCCGAGAAGTTCTTCGATTGCATAGCGGGTCCATTGAGGCGTGAATTCGGTGCCGCCTGAAAAGATTCCTGTGATGCCCGTTTCGGGTAACGTCGTGCCGCGATTCTCCAGTGCCGTACACAGCGAATCGAGCAGTTTAGGAGTTGCGAACAGGCATTTGATGTCGTGCCCGGCTGTGAGCACGGTTATCGCCTGTTCGATGCAATGGTTTTTGTATTCCTCCACGTGATCCATCCAGCCCTTTTTGATCAGCTTGACGACCCAACGAGGGTCGAGGTCGATACAAAAACAGATTCCGCCTCGGAACTGGGCCAAATGTTCAACAGCCAATCGCAGTCGCCGTGGACCCGATGGCCCGAGCATCAGCCAATTACTCCCTCGGGGGAAGTATTGATCGGGGAGCGTGTCGCTGAACAGTTCGTAGTCGATGCGGAAGTCATCCACGACGACGCGGGTTTTGGGAATCCCGGTTGTGCCCCCCGTTTCAAAGACGTAGGTCGGCCGGTGCGACATGTCTTTCATCCGCCAGCGTTCGACTGGCCCTCCGCGCAGCCATTCATCTTCGAACAAGGGGAATTTCTGCAAATCCTCGTAGCACTTGACGTCTTTCAGCGGATCGAATTTCAATTCCTGTTTCTGTTGCAGCCAGAACGGGCAGCCGGTCGAATCGTGAAAGTGCCGTTGAACGATTTCGCAGGTGTGTTGATCGAGTGATTCTTTCGCCTGCTGGACCAGGTCGACACGTTCCAGTTCTGTAGCCATCTTCGTTTTACCACTTCACCCAATGTGCTGCGACACTCCGCCGTCGCAAAAAAACCTGATGCGCTGCCGTTACGGAAAAAATACCGTCCTGCCGTCGCAATATTCACAACGGCGGAGCGTTGTGGCACACTACGGTCAAAGCGTCGTTGAACATAACCACTTCAACGCCATTACGCGCACGAATCGCAAGCGAGTGAATGAGTTGCCACACATTCACTCGCTTGCGATTCGTGCTGGTATTTTTCAGCGATAAAGATCCACATGACCCTGTCCAGCTAGTTTTTCTCTGCTTCAGGAGCGCTGCCGTTGCGGCGCAAATGCTGGTGTAAATAATTGGCACGGGCAATGTTGCGTTCGGATGTATTCAATTCGGTTTGACGGAGTTTCTGCAGGTGGGCCGGTTGCGTGTGAATCAGCAGTTTATTCAAAATCGGGATTTCCAGATCATTGATCAAACCCAGGTTGATGCCCATTCGAACCTGCGACAGCAGATACAACGTTTCTTCACTACTGATTTTTTTAGCGGTCTGCAGCGTGCCGTAGGCTCGACTGACCTTATCGAAAAGTTCATGCTGGTTCTCACCGCTGAGCAGGTATTCGCGGGCCTTGCGTTCGTAGCTCAAGATCGAGGGAACCACATCACCGACCTGTTTAATCAGTTCCTCTTCGCTCTTGCCCAGCGTTATCTGATTGGAAATCTGGTAAAAGTCGCCCATCGCCTGTGAACCTTCACCATACAACCCACGCACTGCCAGATTGATTTTCTGCAGGCTGCGAAAGACTTTTTCTATATGTTTGGTAATGACCAATGCCGGCAAATGAACCAGCACGCTGACCCGGACACCGGTTCCCACGTTTGTCGGGCAGGCGGTCAGGTAGCCAAGATGTTTGTGGAAGGCGTATGTCAAGTGTTCTTCGATGATATTGTCGACTTCGTTAATCTGATCCCAGGCACCATGCAAATCGAGCCCACTCCGCATGACTTGCAACCGCAGATGGTCTTCTTCGTTAACCATCAGACTCAGATTTTCGCCGGCGTCGATCGCGACCGCGCGGGCACCGTCTGCATCGGCGTGTTCCCGGCTGATCAATTGCCGCTCCACCAGAAATTGGCGGTCCAGGGTC
>JBGSXT010000001.1:0-4199 GCA_041751295.1 Mariniblastus sp. | reverse complement strand
GTGTTGTTGGTTCCCGATCCCAGACAATCGCAGGTATCTCGATCCTGCCCTCCCTGTTCGGCGATCCACGAATCGACATCCATCGCGTTCCAGCCAAAATAGGCCGGCTCCGCAGTATCCCCGGAAACCTGTGTAAAGGGTTCCAACACTCCGTTCGCTTCCAATTCATCAAAATTGTCGAATCCCACTTCGTCAGCCGATGTACTCATCAGCGGAACCAGCGATAGCAGTAATGCGCACGACAGCGCATGAAAGTGCCAGATGCCAGCACTCATTCTGCCGCGACGTGACAGACTTCCCATTAACGACTTGACTTTCATTTTTGTCTCCTCAAAAAGATGCATGTGGTGTCGCGCCTGATCCCGCACGGAGTCTGATCCCTGTCAGGTACAAGCGATAAAAACAGGCTGATGCCCTAAACAAAATCCGATGGCGAGGGCTTCAGTAATGCCTCGGCCGCGACATGCGGCAAAAATCCATCCGTCCAACGGGGCCAAAACCTAGGGGATAAATGTGAAGAAATGGATTTGCACAAATGAAAAGAAAGTGAAATCCGCAACCTTCAAATTAAGGTCGTTTCATAGCATTAAGGAAGTTTGAAGGCCTGCGAAGCCCCGCAATCGAAACATCCCATATCTGCCGGAAAAATCTCGATCCCGGTTCTCTGGCTGCGCAAATGATCAATTGAAAATTCAGGCTGTTGTTTGTCATCAAAATGGGAATCCAGAAAAAAAATAGAATGCGGCCAGCGTTTATTAAGACTTCGGTACGGAAATGCGCAATGTGTTCATGAAGGACGGCAAGTTGATCCAGCCCGTCCTGCGAACACTCCGCTCAGGACGTCTGGAAACCGTTCGATCTACGTACGGAGATGCAGCCAACGACGTCATGCCGACCCGACAGATCGGCGCTTGTCCGAAATCTCATCAAACTTTTCTAACGGCTCGATGCCAGCGTCTGGCTAGAATGTACGAGTTTCAATTCGGGAAGAAATTCATTGAGCGTCAAATCGTCTTTGCCGGAGAATTTGGCAAGGTCATCCCAGCGCCGCAGCTGAATCGCAGGCTCGAAAAACGGGTGGTCCCGAAACTGGGCTAGTTCCTGTTCGTTCATTGGCCCCCCCTGATCGTAAAAGCTCTTCAGCGAAGTCGGCGATAGTGCCTGTTGGTACGAGGGCTCGGTCGTGCAAAGAAAACGCTTGGCCGCGACATGCAGGCCAACAGGTTCGGCAACTTCGGGACCAAAGTGCTGATTGAGAAAATCGAATCCAACCGTTTCATGCTGATCGTCGAGATTGACGCGGCAATCCGGCGGCAAATCCTCACCGCCAATGATGTGCCCAATGTCATGCAACAAGGCGGCCACGATCAGCGTCGCCGAAGCGTCGGCATCCCGCGCCAGTCCGGCACATTGCATCGCATGTTGTAATTGCGTGACACCTTCATCCGCGTACTTTTCGTCACCGCGCCGCTCGAAAGTCGAAACGATCGTTTCAATCACAGTTTGCATGTTCAAAGCTCGATCTGACGTCCACGGTGAAAACCAACGCAACCGCATCCGAATCACTCAAACAGACTGCAGTGGGCCTCGGTGCGTTTTCGTACGACCGACACATGATCAAATCAGCCGATGTCCGTCAATGACCAGTTGCGCGAATCGCCTATGCCGCAGCGCATAGTCATCCGGCAGTTGGACGATGAAAATAATCCAGTAGAACGAACTGCCAGTTCGGTTTACCCGGCGCGATGACGTATAAGCAATTCACTCTCCCTGGCGCAAGGGCGAACTGGCAGTTCGCCCTACATTGCATATTCGCTCGCACTTACCGCTCGCACTTACCGCTCGCCTTACACCAAGGTCGATCAACCGCGCACCGGTTTGGATGTCAGGGATCCTGCACCGCGAAACTGCATTGGCGTCAGTCCAAATTCACGTTTGAAGGACCGCATCAGTACTTCCGGATAAGCGAAGCCGGTTCGTCCTGCAATTGCTGAAATATTCAATTCGGTGGTTCGCAGCAGCCTGGCGACCGACTGCAGTTGGATCCGCCGAATGAACGCTGCCGGCGAGCAGTTCAATTCGTGCTTGAACTTCGCTTCCAAACCGCGACGTGAAATGGCGATATGATCGACGACGTCTTTGACGGTCAGGCCATTCTTCGCGTTCAAGTAGATGAACTTCAATGCCAGGTCCAGGACGGGGTCCTTGGCAGCCGAGGCCTCGGTAGAACGCCGTTGAACAATCGATATCGGATCGATCAATATTGGTTCCACTGGTGCCGGATTGCCTTTGATCATCGAGTGCAACAGTTTGGCCGCCGAAAAACCGACGCGCCACGGATCCTGGTCAATATTGGACAGCGGGATCGGTGCCAGCGAAGACCACAGCGGGTCGTGTTCGACACAAAGAATGGCAATCGCATGCGGAACATCGATTCCCCATTTCAGGCATTGTTGCGTGACGATCTGACCCATCGCACTGCTCCAAACAACGATGGCCGCCGGTTTACCGATTTGCTCCAGCCATTCTTTGAGGCGTTGTGAATCGATGCCACAGTTCTGCTGGGCGTCGTGCGATAGTTCGAACGAATCCAACTGGAATCCCCGGCACTGATACTGCTCGCGCAAAGATTCTTCCAAGGCATGGGAATAAGGCAGCCACGGAGGAAAACCGATATAGCCGTAATGGTCATACTGTTTCTCCAGCAGAAATTGTGCTGCCAGCCGGGCACAACCTCGTTCATCGGAATACACGGAAGGAATTTCAGGTGACGCAAAGGTCAACCAGGAAACATTCACGCAGGGCAGATTCGTAGACAGAATCGCGGTTTCAACCCGTTCACTCGTGATCCGCCCGATGATGCCGTCCCCCTGCCAGTCGGTCGGCAGCGCAACGTCGCCGTTGCCATCGGCCGGAGGTACCGTAAAATTCCAGCCGCCAACGTCTTCGGCGTATTGGGCGACGCCGAGGATCAAACTGCGATGCCAGTCCGCATCGGTTTTGACAAGCAGTGCAATGCTGAGTGATTTGTTCATGGCACTGTCGAATGACCCATTATCGCCGTCGGCAGCAGTGTCTGTAAGGACGCCACCTGCCAGCCCGCGTCAGATGGCTTGAATCTGATGTCATTCACCTTGGAAAAAAGTTCAAGGCAGGAGAAAATACCACCAAGCTTCGTTTTAGCCGATTTCAAATTTCCCCGTCTGAAGATTTCATGAAGCCTGGATCAGAAATTCGTTAACCACTGGGCAACCTCATTCAATGTCTACAGAAAAACAGCTGTTTCCACCGGCCGTACTGTTTCGCAGCTTTCTGCTGGTGGCAGGTGCCTATATCCTGAATTTCATTGTCCTGGGTGCCATCGGAATGTTGATTGTGGCCAAGTTATTTCCCGATTCATTCGAAATCATGAACCGGGAACCGGAACAGTACCAGGCGATTTTTGAAGCGAAACCGGAACGGATTTTCCCGCGTGAACTGCTTTGGATACTGCTCGGGGTCAACGCCGCAGTCTGTTTCGTGTTTGGTTACCTGGTTGCCCGCTTGGCACCGATTGGAAAGTTTTCCCATGCGGTTTTTTTCGCAGCGATTCTGTTCGTGCAGTATTTGCAATTTGCGATCGGTGCCGGAGCGGCGTTGCAAACGATGCTGATATTGTTCATGGGAGTTTCACCGATCGCGGCCCTGCTGGGGGCCAACGTCCAACTACAGCGCTATGCAAGAGCTGCAAGTTACGATGTCGATGGTCAGGAATAAACCGAATTCCGGCTCCGATTGTTCGTGCTGTTCGTCTAGCGCAGATACCTGGGTCCGCTGGCGAAGCGATTTCCCTTGATCACAAATCGCAATTCCAAATCCTGCGCTGATGTAACCCCAATTCTGCGGGTCGTTCGAATTTCGGGTTCGTCTTCATTTCCAGCGGATGGAAATTCGATCCACAACTTCCGCCGCAGGGTCAAGTTCCAGCCGTTGGCACTGCGGTCGATGCAGAGCGACTGGCACAACTTGGCCGGCCCGGAACACAGCGCGGTGACTGAGTCGACACCCCGTCGTCGTTTCATTAGCTCAATTCCGTCGAGCGGTTCAATCGCTCGAACCAAAACGGCACTGGCCTGGCCTGCCGATTCGGTGACGACATTGAAACAGTGTTTGGAGTGAATCGGATAGACATAGGCGATCCCGGCCGGGCCAAACATAGC